>CAZPPU010000078.1:0-4513 GCA_964588515.1 uncultured Nitrospirota bacterium | reverse complement strand
ATAGGCATAACCATGGATGAGGAGGGGGAGTTTTTCAGGCTAAGGAGGCAGTATGTCGAGGCCGTCCGGAAGGCAGGCGGCATCCCCTTGCTAATCCCTTGTGCGGGTGCGGCAGAAGGACTGGCCGATGCCGTAGACGGGCTCCTCATACCGGGCGGCGACGACATCGCCCCCAAGTTTTACGGCGAACCGGTGCGGACAAAAATAAAGCTTGTGCCCGAAGAAAAAACGGAACTTGAAATAAATCTCATTCATGAGATAATTAAACTCAGGAAACCCCTCTTGGGAATATGCTACGGCATGCAGGTCATAAATACGGCGTTGGGCGGCAGGCTCCATCAGGACATAAAGGCCGCAGGCAAGAGGGACATAGACCACAGAAAAGACCACGAGGTGGACATTAAAAAAGGAGGCCCCCTGCCCCCGGGCATGCACACCGTAAACAGCTCTCACCATCAGGCGGTGAAGACCTTGGGCGCCGGGCTCGATGTCCTTGCGACAAGCCCCGACGGTCTCATCGAGGCTTTCTGGATAAAGGACTACCCGTTTCTGATAGGCGTCCAGTGGCATCCGGAGCGGCTGAGCATCGGGCTTTCTTCCGATCTCTTCGGTCTCTTCGTGAGGGCATCCCATGCCGGCTAACAGGTTTTACATATTCACGCTTGCGGGCCTGAGCCTCCTTTTAGGCGTCCTGAGCTACGGCATCCTGAAGCCCTTCCTCACCCCGCTTGCATGGGCGATTGTGTTTTCCGTTACCTTTTACCCGATTTACGCCTTCCTGAGGAGGTACATAAAGTGGCGGCCCGTGGCCTCCATCCTCACTCTGCTCGTAATACTAATTGTGATATTGGGGCCGTTTTCCTACCTTTCGTTCCTCCTTGTGAGCGAGCTTAAGGATGTCGCGGGCTATATAGACAGGGGAGAGCTTGCAAGCCTCAAGGACATCCTTAACGAGCCCCGCATCAGGTGGGTCCTCGAAAAGGTCTCGTCGCTCGCCCATATCGAGGAAGGAGACATCTCCGATATCATCGTAAGCGGGATATCCGATATCGGAAGGTCCCTCATAGGGAAGGTTACAAAGGGGGTGAAGGATGTCGTTTCGGCCACACTCAACTTCATAATCATGTCCTTCTCCATCTTCTTTCTCCTCAGGGACGGTCCGGACTTCATAAAACGGGCAAGGAACTACATGCCGTTTTCCGAAGAGCAGAAGGACAGGCTCGAAAGGCTCATAAGGGACATGGTAGTCTCGACCATATTCGGAGGGGTGGTCGTGGCCCTGGTGCAGGGACTCATGGGCGGCATTGCATTTTATTTCTTGGGCATCCCCTCTCCGGTAATATGGGGCTCGGCAATCGGCATAATGTCCTTTATCCCGGTGCTCGGGACTTTCTCCATCTGGGGCCCGGCGGTGGTCTACCTCTTTCTTCAGGGGTTTACCGCAAAGGGGGTTGCGCTCCTTATCATCGGCACATTCGGCATAAGCCTCGTGGACAATATCCTCAAGCCGGTAATAATCGGCGGAAGGACGAAGATGCCCACGCTCGTCATATTCTTCAGCGTGCTTGGCGGCATAAAGCTCTTCGGCCTCATAGGGCTCATCATGGGGCCTCTCATCCTTGCGCTCTTCATCTCCGTGTTCGAGATATTCAGAAACATAGAAGGAGGGGCAAATGTTTAGCAGGGAAGAATTGAAGGAGATGGCGAAACTCCACGGCAACGGGACATACTTCGTTTCTTTATACCTGAATGTCAACCCCGTCACGAACCCTAAAGGGGAGTTCGCCATACGCTTCAAGAACATGCTCAGGGAGACGGCCGAATCCCTCGAAAAGCCGGTCCTCAAGGAGATAAAGGAAGACCTCTCCCTCATTGACGCATATCTCCTCGGGAACAAAAGGGGCTTCAAGAAGGGCCTTGCGCTCTTAAGCTCCCAAAAGAATTCCTTCTGGAAGGAATACCATGTCTCCGTGCCCCTGAGGAGCGAGCTCGTAGTGGACAAGACCCCCTATCTAAAGCCCCTTATCGACATCCTGGACAACTACAAGAGATATGCGGCGCTCCTTGTGGAGAAGGAAGACGCAAGGATATTCGTCGTGCAAATGGGCGAGATTACGGAGTACGGCGAGGTCCACACCCCGGATGTGCCGGGCAAGCACAAAAAGGGCGGGTGGTTCGCCCTCTCGCAGAACCACTATGAAAGACATGTGGATTACCATGTCGGGCTTCATCTGAAGGATGTCGTTGCGAAGTTCGGCGCATTCCTCAAGGGCGAATACATCGGGAGGGTCCTCATCGGCGGAAGCGGGGAGGCCGTCTCTATGACGAGGGGTTTCCTTCCGAAGGCCGTGACGGACAAAATCATAGGGACATTCCATGCCGGGATGTTCGAGGGCAATTCCGACATCCTCAAGAAGGTCGAGCCCCTCCTTGAAGCTTCTGAAAGGGACAAGCAAAAAGAGACCGTCGGCGAGTTGATAGCGAAGGCCCTCAAAAACGAAAAGGCGGTCTTGGGCGCAGACGATGTGCTCGGCGCCCTGAGCCGGGGCAATCTGATGAAATTAGTCCTCCTCAGGGATTTCACAAGTCCCGGATATACCTGCGCCTCTTGCGGGATGCCCTTTACGCGCCGTCTCCCTTCATGCCCTTATTGCAAGGGGGCGATGAAGGAGGTCGGCTATATGGCGGACCTCATTGCGCAGAAGGCCGTCGAGCAGGGCGCGCCCGTGGAGGTCGTGGCCGAAAGCGAAGAGCTGAAGCGAGCCGGCGGCATCGGGGCGTTTTTGAGGTTTTAGGGGGGGCTACGTCGGATTTGTAGGGTTCACTGTTTCGGTATTTTATATCGCCTGTCATTCCCGCGCAGGCGGGAATCCACTTTTCCCCTCTTATCGCCGCATTGTCATGCCACATGGATACCCGCCTTCGCGGGTATGACGAATTATTGTCTTATCAGCTTTCCCCCACTTTTCTGACGCAGGCCCTCCAGAGTTTTTCCTGCTTGACCTCCCGCCCGGGCCTGATATGATTTGAATCATAGTCTAAAGAAAGGGCGTCATTTATCCTTATCGCAGGGGCTCGTAGCCCCAAGGAGGTGGGTTATGAAGTATCTAAAGGTTTTTCTTATCGCTCTGGCGGTCGTTGTAATGGCCGGGCCTGCGCTTGCCGCAGTGCCTAAGAGCGCATGCATGGACTGCCACAAAAAGGTTACGCCCGGCATAGTAAAGCAATACCTGTCCGGCGCGATGGGGAAAAAGGGGCTTGACTGCTCGGTATGCCACGGCACTGGGCACAAGACCTCGATGGATGCAAACATGGCAAAGCTCCCCACGCCGGAGACCTGTGCGCCCTGTCATCAGAAGCAGGTCGGACAGTTCAAGGCGGGCAAGCACAGCCTCGCATGGATTGCCATGAAGGCGATGCCCATGTGGGCGCATCAGCCGAGGCCGATAGTGGCCGAGGGGTATAAGGGCTGTTCCGGCTGTCATAAGGTGGGCCTTAAGGACGAGGCCGAGGCAAAGGGCTACCGCTATGGAAGCGGGGCGTGCGATTCCTGCCACACACGGCATAGCTTCTCAAAGAAAGAGGCTCTGGACCCGAGGGCATGCCAGACATGCCACATGGGGTTCGACCACCCGCAGTGGGAAATGTGGTCAACATCGAAGCACGGGACAATCTGGCAGATAGACCCTAAAAACGGCCGGGGGCCTGTGTGCCAGACATGCCATATGCCCGGGGGAGACCACAATGTGATGACCTCATGGGGCTTCCTCGCCCTCAGACTGCCGGAGGACGACGCCGAATGGCTCAAAGACAGGGTGACTATCCTTCAGGCGCTGGGTGTGCTCGACGATAAGGGCACCCCCACGGCAAGGCTTGAGGTCGTAAAGGCGGGCAAGGTCGCAAGGCTCACGAAAGAGGAATTTCATGCCGAGCGGGAAAGGATGCTCACGGTCTGCACGAACTGCCACAGCCCATCGTTTGCAAAGGCACAGCTTGAGGCAGGCGATGCCGTGATAAGGGATGCGGACAGGGTCTTTGCAGAGGCCATAAGGACCGTTCAGGGTCTTTACAGGGACGGCCTTCTTAAGAAGCCTGCGCTATGGGATTTCGCCCCGGACCTCCTTCAGTTTTACGAGGCCAAAACCTCGGTCGAGCAGGACCTCTACCTCATGTTCCTCGAATACCGGATGAGGGCCTTTCAGGGCGCATTCCACGCAAACCCGGACTACATGCACTGGTATGGCTGGGCTCCGCTTAAGGAGACCTTGGCGAGAATAAACGAAGAGGCCGATAAGCTGAGGGCGGGGAAGTAAAACCTTTAAGCAAAATTCCCCACAGGAGGGTTTCAAAAAGAGGGGGGCTTTTGCCCCCCTCTTTTTTTATTAATGATGGCCGGGTGGTCCCGCCCCCTGAAATAGAGATAGAGTTTTCTTAGAACGGAGGAAGTTCTTAAGTTCTAATACTTTGAGGCGGCATGAGGCATCACCTGATGGGTGAAAGGCAAAAGATGAAA
>CAZPPU010000077.1:780-8006 GCA_964588515.1 uncultured Nitrospirota bacterium | reverse complement strand
GACCTCGCTGTTTTTACTGGGAGACGGTCTTTAAAAAATGGGGGAACTTCTCTGAGATAACTACTTGCGCCCGCCCCCTATTTTAGTGCAAAATATAAGGCGGTGGGGGACAATGGGACTTACCTATAAAAAATCCGGTGTGGATATCCGCGAGGGCGAGAGGTTCGTTGACCTTATAAAGCCGCTTGCGAGGAAGACCTTCAGGCCGGAGGTCATGACCGACATAGGCTCCTTTAGCGGGCTTTTCAGGCTCGGCAAATACAAGGAGCCCGTCCTTGTAAGCGGCACGGACGGGGTGGGCACGAAACTAAAGATGGCCTTCATAGCGGACAGGCACGACACGGTGGGGATAGACCTCGTTGCCATGTGCGTAAACGACATACTTACATGTGGGGCCGAGCCGCTTTTCTTCCTCGATTACATGGCGGTCGGAAAGCTCAGGGCGGAGAAGGCCGCACTCGTGATAGAAGGGATAGTCGAGGGCTGTAAGGATGCGGGCTGTGCCCTGATAGGCGGGGAGACCGCGGAGATGCCGGGGTTTTATGCGGAAGACGAATACGACCTTGCGGGCTTTGCAGTCGGCGCAGTCGGGAAAAATGAGATTATAGACGGAAGGGAAATCCGGCCCGGGGATGTCCTCGTGGGGCTTGCCTCAAACGGGCTTCATTCAAACGGCTATTCCCTCGTCAGGAAGATATTCTTTGAAACGAAAAAGATTGATATCCGCAGTCGGATGCCGGAACTCGGCAAAACCCTCGGCGAGGAGCTTCTCAGGCCGACAAGAATCTATGTAAAGGCGGTTGACGCCCTGAGAGGAAAGGTCCGCATCAAGGGCATGGCGCATATAACAGGCGGCGGCCTCCCCGGAAACCTGCCGAGGGTATTCCCTCCGGGGGTGAGCGCACAGGTAAAAAGGGGCGCATGGCCCGAGCCCCCCATCTTTGGTCTCCTCAGGGATAGGGGGAATCTCCCGGAAGAAGAAATGCGCTTTACTTTTAACATGGGAATAGGCTATATAATAGTAGCCCCTCGCGGGGAAGGGGATACTGTGGTTTCGATTCTCGGACAAAGAGGCTATGATGCATTTGTCATAGGCTCTATAGTCGAAGGAGGTGAAGGCGTCCGTTATGTATAGGATAAGAAGGCTCTTTAAGAGGCTCTTTACCCCTATAACGATAATGCTCATCCCTCATACGAGCAGGAAGGCCCTGAACCTGAAGGTGCCTTTCATCGGAGTTGCGGCCTCGGTCATTATGGCGCTCATAGGGGTTTCCTATGTGTTTTCAATCGCAATAGAGACATTCGAATATCACAGGATGAAAGAGAGGCTCGGCTACTACAAGGGACAGTTCCTCGAGCTTAAGTCTACGATTTCCGCATTGAAGACCGCGGAGCATGAGTTCAAGAAGCTCTTTTCCGTGAAATCCAAGAGCGAAGTGCTTGAGAACATGGACTTCTCGGACAGCGGCAGTATAGATATGGATGAGCTCAAGGCGCAGATTCAAGAGGCCGTAGAGACGGTCGGCGAGATAAAGGATTACCTGAGCCAGCAAAAGGACCTCTACATGGCGACCCCGAAAGGATGGCCCGCAGGCGGAAGGGTCACATCCGGGTTCGGTCCGAGGGAGCACCCGATTTCGGGCGAGGAAAAGTTCCATTCCGGCCTCGATGTGGCGGCCCCGCCGGGGACGCCCGTGAGGGTCACGGCCGACGGCGTAGCGAGCTTTTCGGGCTGGAGCGGCAGTAGCGGCAATCTCGTCGTCATAGAGCACGGCTTCGGGTATTCGACCTTCTATGCCCATAACAAGATGAACATAGTCAGGGTCGGCCAGGTGGTGAAGCGCGGGGATGTCGTCGCATATGTGGGCTCCACCGGCAATACCACCGGGCCGCACCTACACTACGAGGTATGGCAGAACGGAAGGCCCGTAAACCCGATGTCCTTTATCGCAGGGCGTTAACCCGGAAGGAGGAGGCATGTTTTTAAAAGGCGCAGAGAAGCTCGAATCGTTCATAGGCGCAAACACAAAGTTTAAGGGCGAGATGAAAGTCCAGGGCACCCTGAGGGTGGACGGCACGGTGGAAGGCGAAATAGCGGCGGACTGGATTATCCTGGGCGACAATGCATATCTTAAGGGCAACGCAGTGGCAAAGAGCATCGTGGTCGGCGGCTCGGTGGACGGAAACCTTACGGCAACCGAACTCCTCGACATAAAGCAGAAAGGCCGGATAAACGGCGATATCGTTACAAATAAGCTCGTCGTTGCCGAGGGCGGCATCCTCCACGGCAGAACTACCATGACCACAATAGAACAGCCGAAGGCCATCGAATTTGCGGAAAAACCCTCGGACAAGCCCCTCGGCGAAGAGACGACCCTCGTTCAGGGCGGCGGATAATAGGGCGGATACCGCGAGGGGTAATAATAGGGCGGATAATACCACTGCCACGGGTAATAGTAATAAGGCGGCATAGGGTATAAGACATCTTCCTTCCAGAGATGAATCTCGATGACCTCCACCACAGGATATACATAGGGCCTGCCGTCGAGGGGCCTTTCGATAGAGCCTGCGAGTCTTCCTGCGACCGTAACCTCACGGCTCTTCCTGTAGATTAATTGGTCGAGCCTTTCCCTGTATACGGCTATGAACCTTCCGCCTGAGATGTCCGGGTCGTCTATTGCGCCATAGCGGTCAAGCGGGTTTTGAAGGACCTCAAGCTCCGTGCCTTCCTCCACGACCGTTATATTCGCAATCATGCCTCCCCATATGACCGTGGAACCTTTGTATTTCTCGATGTTGCCCTTTACGCTCCTGAACGATATATCGAGGGCACCCTCTCTTGTCTCCTTCGATATCACATGCGCGCAGGAAGGGAGCAATAGGCCGAGCGCCGCTATGAGCAAAATCCGCCTCATGATTTTCTTATAGCAGTTTTCAGATGCCGTTTCAAGAGATTTTTTACCCGCCCGCCCACCCTTTTAAGGTATAGGGGGGCTAACGCCCCCCTATGACCCCCAATGGGAAATGATATCCCCTTCTTGCTTTTTCCGGCCGGGTGGTGTATTTTTTTATATTGGGAGAAGGAGTCGGCACAAGGGTCTTTGACCCTGAGGATATGCACTATATGAGGCTGGCTTTGGAAGAGGCCGGCCTTGCTTTTTTGGAAGGCGAAGTGCCTGTGGGCGCCGTGCTTGTCGTAGACGGCCAGCCCCTACTCAGGGCGCATAACCGCAGGGAGGGGGAGGCCGATCCTACCGGGCATGCGGAGCTATCCGGACTGAGGGAGGCCGCAAAAAGGCTCGGCGGCTGGAGGCTCGGAGGCGCGACCCTCTATGTAACTAAAGAGCCGTGCGTGATGTGCGCAGGCGCAATGCTCAATGCGCGGCTTGGGAGGCTCGTCTTCGGTTGCAGGGACTCGAAGGGCGGCGCGGTCGAAAGCCTCTACAGGCTCCTTCAGGACGAAAGGCTTAACCACAGGGTCGAAGTCCTCTCGGGCGTGCTCGAAGAGGAATGCGCGGCCCTGCTTAGGAGATTCTTCAAAGACAAAAGGGGCTAACTATTTTAACTCTGGAGAGGTGGCTGAGCGGTTGAAAGCGGCGGTCTCGAAAACCGTTGTGGGGGCAACTCCACCGGGGGTTCGAATCCCCCCCTCTCCGTATTGCGCCGGGGCTCGTAGCCCCATGGTATAATTTCACAATGAGGCTTCACAAGGACATCCTCGCCCTCATAGGGAACACACCGCTTGTGAGGATAAACCGTCTTACTGCCGATGGTGATGCCGGGGTCTGGGCGAAAATAGAAGGGTTTAATCCCGGCGGCTCGGTAAAAGACAGGATAGCCCTTTCGATGGTCGAGGCCGCCGAAAGGCAAGGAAGGCTCAGGCCCGAAGGCACAATCGTAGAGCCCACAAGCGGAAACACGGGCATAGGCCTTGCCATGGTGGCCGCTGTGAAGGGCTACAGGCTCATCCTCACGATGCCGGAGACCATGTCCATGGAGCGCAGACAGCTCCTTAAGGCATACGGCGCGGAGCTTATCCTTACGCCTGCCGAAAGAGGGATGCTCGGCGCGGTCGAGAAGGCCGAAGAGATAGCCCTTAAAAACCCGGATTACTACATGCCCCAACAGTTTGAAAACCCTGCAAACCCGGATATCCATAGAAAGACCACGGCAATCGAAATCTTAAGCGCAATGGGAGGCGTCCAGGACGCCTTCGTTGCGGGCGTCGGCACAGGAGGCACAATTACCGGAGTCGGCGAGGCGCTGAGGGCCGCGAGGCCGGATGTCCGGCCGGATATTCTGATAGTTGCGGTCGAGCCTGCGGCCTCCCCCGTGCTTTCCGGAGGGTCGCCCGGCAGGCACAAGATAGCGGGCATAGGCGCGGGATTTTTCCCCGGGGTTCTGAACACAAAGGTCTATGACGAGGTAATTGCAGTTACCGATGAAGATGCCGCCGAGACCTCAAGACAACTTTCTCTCAAGGAGGGCCTCCTCTGCGGGATATCCTCCGGTGCGGCCATGTGGGCCGCCCTGAAAGTCGCCGGTAGATTGGGCAGGGGGAAACGGGTTGTCGTCATCCTTCCCGACAGGGGAGAGCGATACCTCTCAACCGGGCTTTTCGTTCAGGAATCGCCTTAGCGAGAAACCGCCTTTTGGTATTCCCGATAGAGGGTTTCTTTCTTAATCCCCGTATTTATGAAGTCCCATGGAAGGGATTCGGAAAAACCCTTTTCCCTGAAGATGTAAAATTCCGGCTTTATGCCTGTCTTTTCTGCGGCCTTCTGCCAGTCCGGCGTCATGAGCATCTCTTCGAGGACTCCGGAAACCCTTCTGTCTCCCATCGCAAAGAGCCCCTGCATGTAAGCATACTTGGGGACATCGTGAAAGACCCTGACGCCTTTTACGGCAAGCGCCTTTTTCAGCCTGCCCAAACGCTTCTTTACGGTCTCCGGTCTCTCCATCGGATGCCACTGAAACGGCGTAAAGGGCTTGGGCACGAATGTGCTTACCGTAAGGACTACCTCGCCCCTGTCCGAAACGCCCCTTATCTTTTTTACGAGGCTGATGATGCCTTCGATGTCTTCGTCCGTTTCGGTGGGTAGGCCTATCATGAAATAGAGCTTTAGTCTTTCTATCCCTCCTCTTAGTATAAGTCTTGCAGTCTCTATGATTTCTTTCTCTTTGAGATTTTTTCCGATGACCCGTCTTAGTCTTTCCGTGCCTGCCTCGGGCGCAATGGAGACGGATTTATGCCCCTTGAGAAGGCCGATAATCTCTGCGGACCTCGGGCTTGCCCTGAGGGAGGTTATCGAGAAGTCCACGCCTTCGAGCTTAAGGACATCTTTTATATGCGGGTAGTCCGAAAGGGACGGGGCTATGAGGCCGACCCTGCCGGTATGTTTCAGCGCCTCCGCTATCTCGGCTTTTAATTTATCGAGGGGCTTGATTCTCAAAGGGCGGTATATATGGCCTGCAAGGCAGAACCTGCACGACCACGGACATCCCCGCATCGCCTCTATGAGATACATATCCGAAAACTCCGTCTCAGGGGTTATAATCGAGGGCCTGAGGCTTGTTTTCGATATGTCGGCAAATCTCCGCCCGATGGGGGCTACGAGCCCCGGCGATGGCACGGCCACTCCGCAAGGGGCTACGCGCGGCACATAGATGCCTTCGATTCGGGGCGCCCTTAAAAAGAGTTCTTCCCGTGTCCGCGCCTCCTTGTACAGCCCGATAAACTCATGTAGCATCTCCTCGGCCTCGCCTATGAAGCAGATGTCGAAAAACGGTGTGAGGGGCTCCGGGTTCGAGAATATACAAACCCCTCCGGCCATGAGCAGGGGCTGTGAGCCCCTGCGATATAGGGGATGCCGGGCGTCCCTGTCTTCGGCTTTCGGGGGGATTTTCGAGAGCTCAAGAATTTTGAGGATATTGGGGTAGTCGTTTTCAAACGAGACGGAGAAGGCGACTATATCGAATCTTCCAAGAGGTCTTTTCGATTCGAGGCCGAAGAGTTCCGCGCCCGTTCTTTTGTATTCTTCCATGTCTTCGGGGTCCGGGAGGAAGGCCCTTTCGCATAGGACATCGGGCATTTCATTAAGCAGGGTGTATATGCCCTGAAAGCCCAAGTTCGACATCCCGACGAAGTAGGTATTGGGGTAGACAAGGCAGATGTTGAGCTTCCCACCCGGGTCTTTAAATACCGTGCCCTTTTCCTTTTTAAGGAGGGCATCGGCCTTTTCGATAAGTTTTCTGCTCATGGTTAATTATACAGGCGGACTGAGTAAGAGCGGGCGACTGGAAGGAGAACCGTTGTCCACTTTAATTGCCTTGCTGTTATGGCTTCCTTGATGTCAATTCTTTTATAATATGTTTTGCAAGGTTTTCATCTATTTCATTATGCCTTGGGACAGGTTGCTTTTTACCGGTTGCAGGGTTTTGGTATAAATCGTGACGGCTTCCATGTCTAATAAGAATACATCCGGAATCGTTTAACCTTTTGACAAGGTCTTTTCTTTTCATACAGCAAGGGAGAGTTCTTTTACCTTATGCTTTTTAGGGACATCCTCCATTGTCATGAGCATATATGCATCTTTCATGTTTTCTTCAAGTTCTTCCAGCGTTTCGCCTTGTGTCATAATTTCGGGATGTTCGATAAGTTTCCCCACCCAAAACTTTTCGCCTTTCCAATAAATCATTTTTAGTTTTGCCTTCATTTTCTCACCTCACAGTGCATATTTTATAAAACTATAATAGTTTTATAAAACTATAATAGCACAAACGGGCGACCGGAAAGGAGGACTGTCAACACAATTCTCGACTATGGCATGTTATCAAATAATTGGTCTTCGATTTTGTATTGGATGTCATTCCGGCCTGTCCGGAATCCCTCTTAAGAAGGACTCCCGACAAAGCGGGAGTGACAGAAAGTGGGCTTATGCGCGCCCCATTAAATATTCCCTGAGTTCCCTTAGGGCCCTTGCCCTGTGGCTCAGGGCGTCTTTCTCACGGGGCGTCATCTCTGCGAATGTCTTTTTGCGTCCTTCGGGGTAAAAGACCGGGTCGTAGCCGAAGCCGCCTTTGCCTTTCGGCTCTTTCCCGATTTTCCCTTCGACCATGCCCTCGAATGTCATGACCTGTCCGCCGGGGTAGGCGAGGGCGATGACGCAGATAAACCTCGCGCCTCTTTTTTCGTCGGGAACCAGGCGCATATCATTCAGAAGCTT
>CAZPPU010000077.1:0-770 GCA_964588515.1 uncultured Nitrospirota bacterium | reverse complement strand
TCCACATTGTCTTTGTCGGTCGCTCTCTCTCCGGCATATCTTGCGGAGCGCACGCCCGGCGCGCGCTTAAGCGCATAGACCTCAAGTCCGGAGTCGTCCGCTATGGCAGGAAGTCCGGTGAAGTCCATGAGCGAAAGGGCCTTCTTAACGGAGTTTTCCTCGAAGGTCTCTCCTGTCTCTTCGACCTCCGGAGTGCCGGGGAAATCCTCGAGGCTCAGAAGTTCGATATTTTGCTCGAGCTCCGGGCCTTCAAAGAGCCTTCTTATCTCCTTGAGCTTTTTGCGGTTCCTTGTTGCGACGACTATCCGCATGTGGCGGCTATTCGGGCCTGAGCTGGGGGAAGAGTATGACATCTCTTATCGAGGCGGAGTTCGTAAGGACCATCACAAGCCTGTCTATTCCGATTCCGGCGCCTGCCGCAGGGGGCATCCCGTATTCGAGGGCCTTTATGAAGTCCTCGTCCATCGGATGGGTCTCCTCGTCGCCCTTGGCCTTTGCCTCGACCTGTTTTTCGAACCGCTCCCTCTGGTCCATGGGGTCGTTAAGCTCGGAGAATGCGTTTACAAGTTCCCGGCCCGCTATGAAAAGCTCAAACCTCTCGACAAGAAGCGGGTCGTCGGGTCGCTTTTTCGCAAGAGGGGAAAGACTTACCGGGTAGTCCGTTATGAATGTGGGCTGGATGAGTCCGGGTTCTACTTTCTCTTTGAAGATTTCGTCTATGACCTTTCCGTGCGAGGCCCCTTCCTTTATCTCTATGCCCGCGGCCCTCG
>CAZPPU010000076.1:1307-8040 GCA_964588515.1 uncultured Nitrospirota bacterium | reverse complement strand
AGTCGGGGTGTTCGGATGAAAAAGCTGACGGCGCTGATAATTATTTTACTTATATCCTTTGCATGCGGCAAAAAGCAGGGTTATCCCCTGGCCGGCAAAGGGGATGTAATAAAAATCCAGATGCGGGAGCTTAAGGATTCCCGGCCCCTTTTTATGTCATACATCCACGAAGGCAAAAGAATTGATTTCTTTGCAGTAAAGACAAACGGCGCTGTCCGGTCTTTTTTCGATGCCTGCATGAAATGCTACCCTAAGGGCCTCGGCTACAGGCCCAACGAAGGCAAACTCGTCTGCAGGGCCTGCAATATCGGATACCCCATGGACGGGCTTAAGGGCGTCGGAAGCTGCTATCCGATTGAGCTTGCAGGCAGGACCGAAGGAACCGAATACCTTATAGAAAAAGAGGCGATTATTAAAGGAGATAGGTATTTTTAGTTTATGGATATTGACAAACAGCGCTTTTGGGTATAGATTTAAAACCATCTATCTTGGCTGTGTCATTCCCGCTCGTCGGGAATCTTTCTGAAACAAGGCGGGGTGGCAAGAAGGATTCCGGACAAGCCGGAATGACATGACAAATAAATCTTTTATAAAGGAGGTGATGGCGGCAAAAAGGTTTGGAGGTTGAATCAGAGACTGATAATGGAAAGGAGAAGGTATGAAGTATTTGAGTCTGCTGCTGTTTCTTGTGATTATTGCAGTTCCGGTTTCAGGCTATGGAGCGGACAAGGCAAAGACGATTGACGACCTTGCCAAGATGTATGATTCCGCAAGCTGCAAGGGCTGTCATTCAGAAATCTATGCCCAGTGGGAGAAATCCCATCATGCAAGGCCTTTAATGGGCGTAAAAGGCGGGATGATGCTGACTCCTCTTGCACAAAAAGGAGCAACCGCCTTCTCGCCGGATGACCCTAAAAAAGCAACCATGAAAAATTTTCCGTGCTTTAAATGCCATCTCCCGCAGGCGGTTGCATCTGCGGAGGATTCGGTTGCAGTGGAGCTTGCAGAGGCATTGCTGACCGCGGCTGATGCAGGCGCAAGCGATGATGCGAAAAAGACGGCAAAGGCAAAGGTTGCAAAGCTCCAGATTACATGCACCGTCTGCCACAACACCAAGGCCATCGTCCACAAGCGCGAGTTAGGCGAACCCGAAAAGGGCGTCATTTACAGCTCAAAGGATAATGCCGCGCATGCGGGCGGAAAGATTAAAAAGAGCGCAATATTCACCGATTCGCTCTTTTGCGGACAGTGCCACGGACTCGGCCCGAACCTCGAATTCGACCAGCCGTTTCAGTGCGCAAACCTCTATGGCAGTTATCTCCACAACTACATATCCTCGGGCGGGACGAAGACCTGTCAGGACTGCCATATGCAGAAGGGCGACCACCTTATAGCCCCCAACTGGAACGACGACAAGGCAATGGCCGAACTTCTCGGTAAGGCGATTTCGCTCGATGTAGAGACGCTCGGGTATGATTGGCTGAGAAAGGCAAAGACTTATGTCTCTAAGGTCGTTGTGTCCACGACGATAACTACGACCGCCGGCCATAGAATCCCGGATGGCTGACCGTCCCACAACAGAGTGGTCATGGAAGTGACCGCAAAATACAAGGACAAAGACGGCAAGGATGTAGAGACCAAGCAGGAAAGGCAGTATCATCCGCAGGCTACAAACTGCCGGGACAACAAGATGAAGTATGGAGCGCAGTGGAAGGTGGCGAACCTGCGCGATACGAGCCTCCAGCCCATGAAGCCCAAGAAAGAGACCATGGAGTTCGAGCTTCCCGAGGGTGTAAGGACTGCCGATGTGACAGTCAACCTTTTCTACGAGCTCGGCAACCCCGAACAGAAGTATCCTATTCACTCGGTAACAAGGAAGGTATCGCTCGACAGGTAGTGTTTAGCAACGGAGAAGGGGATAAGGGGGGCCTTCGCCCCCCTTATTTCTTGCGGGGAGGGGTCACCGACCCCTTAAAACGCCCAGCTCAGGCCGAACTCGTAGGAGTCCTCTTTGAGCTTGCTCTCAAGCGTAATTCCGCCGCTTGAGTCCGTCTCCGCAATGGTCTTTTCGAATGCGTGCTTGTAGCCTATGTTGGCCGAAAACTTCTTCGAGAACTGATAGCCTATCCCGAAGCCGAGGTGCTTTTCCGCCACGGCCGGGAACCCTATGACCCTCAGGTACTCATACTCGAAGGTGTTTACGGGCTTTCCCTGCACATATGTGGTGCCTGCCTGATTGAAGCCGTTATGGGTCTTGACAGGGCTCTTTGCATAGTTATAGCCTGCCCTGAGAGCAAGGTCTTTGACGGGCTTATACTGGAGGCCCAGCGCATAGACCCACTGGTCCTTCCAGTCGAAGTCCTCATAACCGGCCGCATCGCCCCAGTTAATCCACTTGACATCGGCCTCGATGAGCGCGCCCTTAATCGGCTCAACCGCAACGCCCCCGGCAACCGTCTGGGGCATCTCAAGCGTAAGGGCGTCCTTTGCGCCGTCATGGTTGAAGTCCGAGACCCTTTCGTGCGTGACCTTCTGCGGGCTCACATAAGAGAGGCCGAGCTTTGCCGGGCCCGTCTTATATATCGTGCCTAACTGATACCCCATGCCGTAGTTATGGGATGTGCCGGAGCCGAGGTCGAGCGCGGCATAGTCCACATGTATGCTTGCGCCGACCGAAAGGTCGTCCGTGAGGAGATATGCCAAATTAGGCGCGAACTTCATGACCTGATACTGCGTGTATATGTCGCCCTCGTTCCCTGCGACCACCGGGTTCAGGTCTATTCCGAGCCCCCTATAGTCCACGCCCATTCCCGACACCCCGTAGGCCGCAAGGCCGAACCTCGTCTTAAGGTTCAGAGGCGAGGATATCCCTATGGCAGGGATGATAAACGGTGCGGACTGGCTTTTCACATTGTACTCGGCAAAGGGCATCTTGACCCTCGCCCGGACTGTGGGCACAAAGACCGTGCCTGCAAAGTTCTGCTCCGAGCCCGGACAGTACGGGCCGAAGCACATTGCGGCCGGATTGGCAAAAACCGCGCTTATCGGGTCCTGCGGTGAGGCAACGCCCACGCCGCCCATGGACCTCGATATCGGGCCCACGCCTATGAGGTTGTCGCCGTTTGTGGCATACGAAACCCCACTTAGGAGAAGGACAAAGGCCAGAATCAGAGTCAGTCGTTTCATCGTCGTCTCCTTTTCTGAAATGGGAGGGGTCACCGACCCCCTTTTTTTTATTACGAAGGTGAATACGCCTGCGGACTCCTTAACCTCTACGAGCTGATTGCCGGTCCTTTTGAGCATGGCCGGTATATCGGTCTTCGAGCCCGGGTCCGTAATCTCCACGGCTACGACCTCGCCCTGTGCAAGCCCTTCGAGGGCCTTCTTCGTCTTGAGCACGGGCATAGGGCAGTTGAGACCCTTGAGGTCAACGGTTTTCACATCGGTCATTGCATTCCTCCTTTATACCTTTATACGAACAGCGTTATATTGGCATCGAGTGCGAAGTCCAGGAACTCGGCCGCGCCGCCCACTTCGACGCCGCCGATGAGGTCTTCCTTCTTAAGGCCGGTCATCTCCATGGTCGGCGTGCACGCTATCATCTTCACACCGGCCTCCACGCATGCGGTAAGGAGCTCCGGTATGGAGGGCCAGTTGATTTTCTTTATCATGCCCTTCATCATCATCGTGGCAAGCGGCGTCATCCCGGGAAGGACGCCTAAGATGTTGGGCATGGGCACGGGCGAGGGCATCGCCGGGTTTGCGATGGGGGCCACCTGAAGCCGTCCGCTTTTCTTCTTGTTTACGATATCCACGCCGTAGAGCGTAAAGAATATGCCTACTTCGACATCCATGGCCGCGGCCGTAGAGGCCAGTATCAAGGGCGGGTAGGCCATATCCAGAGTCCCCTTAGAGGCGATTATCGCCATCCTCTTTTTCTTTTCTTCTGCCATACGGAAACCTCCTGAGCTGTAGATATTTAATGGTAAGACATCCGGAGTCAAATTGTCAATAGATTTAGAAACTCTGAAATTATAGCGTTAGGCGGAACTTACCCTGTCTGCATGGAGGGGGGGTTACCGACCCCTTATAAGCCTGTTTCTTTCCTTCGTCTGCTCCATGAGGACCTCCCTCATGAGGGTGCAGGCGGAAACGACCTTGAGGTTTGCGATGCTGTAGAAGATGTTTACGCCCTCCCTGCGGGACCTGAGGATCCCCTTGCCGCGCATCATCGAGAGGTGCTGGGAGACATTGGCCTTGGGGATGCCGAGGAGCGAAACGAGCTCGCTTACGGTCTTTTCCCCGGGCTTTAGGGCGTTTATTATCTCAAGCCTCTTTGGGCTTGCGAGGGTCTTACAGACCTCGGCCTGAAGCTCGAATATCGTCTTGCCGGACTTTCTCATTTAACCGGACTTTCTCATTTAATAAGTGTATCCGTTGCCGGGCCGTGAGGTCAAGCGGCCTCAGAATGGCACACCTTCAGTGTGCTTCAGAATTCATATCTCATCTGGATGTAGGCGTTATCGTTTTCGTCGAGCCGTCCGAACCTGCCGTAGGAATTTCCTCCGAAGACATTTCCGCCGACAGCGGCCCAGACATTATCCGTGAATTTGTATTTCGCCTCCGGGTTCGTCATGTAATCGCCGTCCGAGGGGCTGTAGAAAACGATGAGGGAAAGCGTGAGGTCCTGATGCAAGAGCATCCGGGTGAGCCTCATTGTTGCAAGCTGATAGAGCCTGTCTTCTTTTGTGTAACCCGCAGGCCGTGTCGTTTCGTATCTGGAGTACTCCTGCATATATTCTGTATAGTATTGCAGTCCGATGCTGAAGTCTTCCATGAGCTGTCTCTTGTAGGCGAGCATCAAGCGGCTTGAGGAGTTGGGCACTGAGGGGTTGTCTCCCCGACGGTCTTCCCTCGAATCGTAATATCCCGCTTCGAGACCAAGTATGCCCCCGGCCGCCCTGCCTTCCACGCTTGCGCCGTAAACGGAAAGCTCCGGATAGAAATAAGTTCCGGTTGCCGTCCTTGAAGGCGTTCTGAAAAACCCCTTGTAATAATATAGCGAGGCGTCCGAACCTTTTAAATTCCGGTAAGCCCTGAGAGCCGCTTCCGTATTTTCAAGCGTTACATCGGGCTCTTCGGCATCCGGGTCCATCGAATTATGGAAACGCCCTCCCCTCGGCAGTGTATTGCCCTCCAAAAACGGTATGAGCACGACATCGAGGTTTACCAATGATGGATAAAGCCCCGCCTTCAGGCCGTCAACCCCCTTCTTGAGATATTCCATGGGCCTTCCCGAATAGAACGCTTCGTAATCTTTGGGGAAGACATCGTTTATGAATATCAAGTCCCCGATGCCCCATGTTATGACCTGCCTTCCGAGCCTCATGTCCCACTTGTCGGCAGTCGCATCGATATAACCTTCCCTCAGTTCGATATCCGCCTCGTCGTCTATGTGGTCGTAAAAGACATCTGTCTTGATGGTCAGGCGATATGGGTCGCGATTCCCTTCAATCTTCAGTTGCACCCGTTCTTCGGCCCACTTGAAATCGCCGCCGTCGGGGTTTTCCTCTGCGGTGTTGGCGGAATAATTCCCCTGCAGGAATCCGTGAAGCGACAGGTCTTCGGCGAAGACGCACGAGGCCCACAAAAAGACCGCCGCAACTACTGCCGGAAACGATATTAAGAATCTTTTATTGCGCGAATACATATGAACCCGGCTCCTTCCTGAAGTCTGTCCATCACTATCTCATCCTTTGGGTTCTCAGAGGGCGGCCGTAGAAGCGTGGACGAAAACGCCTCGACACCCATGCCGATGCCCCTTATCATCTCGACCACATCCTGGGGGCTGCTGAAAACCGCGTGCTTGTATATCGGATGGCCCTCTGCCTTTTTCTTCAAGTAAAGCGCTCCCCACGGGCTTTGCTTATTGATTATCCCTACTATCAATCCCCCGCCGTGTTTTAATACCCTCTTAGCCTCACCGAGGACTTTTCCGGGCCCCTCCACGAAACAGAGGGTAAACAGGATAAATACCCCTCCGAAGGAGTCGTCTTCGTACGGGAGGTCTTCGCCCATGCCCTGCCTTACTTTTACCCCTCTTGCGCGGGCCTTCTCAAGGAGGGCCGGGGATGGGTCTATCCCGTGCTCTATGCCCAGAGCGAGTGCGAACCTGCCCGAGCCGACGCCGATTTCAAGAAAAGGGGGCTCAAGCCCTCTCATCAGAATCCTTACGGCAGAGGCCTCCGCCTTAAAAAGCGCTTCCCCTTCCGGGCTTTCAAACCATGCGTCATAGTCGTCCGCCAAAGAGCTGAAGGCCTCGACTGCGCCTCTTACTTTATCCATTTCTCAGGCGGTCTTCTCAGGAACCTTTCGCTGAAGAGGCCGTCCTCGATTCCGATGTTATAGTCGGCCTTCAAATATTCGACCGCCGTCGTGTGACTGCTCTGGAGGTTCTTCATCGTCCTTTTTGTAATAGTCGGGAACCCTTTTATGTCCTTTATCTCATCGGCTGTGAAGACCTTGTAAAGCTCTCCCCTCCTGTCGTAGTATTCTTCCTTCAAGGGAAGGTAGGTCGCCTTGTCTACCCACGAGAGCTTGTAGCTGTAATCCACATCTGCCGCCTTCGGAGCGCTTTTAATGACATAGCAATCCTTATCTCCTAATCTTTCCTCTTTCTGAAGGGCGTGCGTGTCGTCCTCTATGTCCCTTCCGGAAATATCCTCGTAGGTAA
>CAZPPU010000076.1:0-1297 GCA_964588515.1 uncultured Nitrospirota bacterium | reverse complement strand
TCCTGCGTATGGTCATCTCCCTTATCCTCTCCTGACCGCCCTTGCTTACGAGCCTCATCATTACGCGTACCCTGAAGTCACTCCCGGCATAGAGGAATGCGGCCTGTGATTTCTTCATCACATCTTCCGCGCCTGCCGCTTCCAAAGTCGCAAGCATCATCAGCAAAACAACCAAATAGCGTTTCATGTCTGCCCCCTTTATTGTTTTTCCTTCACCCCACCGCTACCGCCGGGCATCAGGCCCGATGCCCCGGAACGGCAAACGGCCCGATGCCCGACTATAATGTTAGCCCTTATTAAAGATCCTTTCAATATCCCGGCGCTTCCCCACCTTTTGGTTTTGCCGGTTTTTCGGCAGGGGCAGGCGACTTCTTTTTAATCGGTTTAGCCGGCCTTATCTCTTCCGGGACGACCTCCACCGGCCTAACCTCCGCGACCAACTTCATCTCCTCTACGGGCAGTGTCTCGTCGTTGCCATAGACTATCCAGCTATCGTGGTAGATGGCCGGGTCCTTGAAGCCGAGCATCCTGAGCACGAAGTAGGAGAGGGAAATCCTGTTTGCTATATAGCAGTAGAGGACCGTCCGTTTCTCTTTATCGAGGCCCCCGTAAAGCCTCTGAAGCTGGTATACCGGCCTGAGCTTGGCGGTTTGAGGGTCTGCAAACTGGAAATAGTGAGGGACATTGCGGTCCGTGTTCGGTATGCGGCCCATCCTTCTTACCTTATCTGCGAGGAAGTGTCCCTTGGGCGCCTGTGCCTGTCCGAGATATTCGTCCATTGTCCTGCTGTCGATGAGCTGGACTTTTTCCTCGCCACGCGCTATCTTCAAGACCTCTTCTCTGGTAGCAAGCCTGCTATCAACGACATTTGCCTTGAACACGGTCGGCGGGAGCTTGTTCGCCTTCTGCTCGAGAGGCTTCCCCTCCGCAGTCCATGCCCCGATGCCGCCGTCGAGCACACGGACATCCTCATGCCCCATATACTCCATGTACCAGAAGGGCACAAAGACATAGCCTGCGAATTGACCGTAAAACCTGCCTTTTTTAACCTCTCCGGGGTCCTCTCTCTGGTCGTAGAACACAATCGTCCTGTCCCGGCTTATTCCGGCACTGCCGAGTCTCTTTTGGAGCTCTTCGACACGGCCAAGGGCAAGCTCTTTTAAAACCCCGATTCCCTTAATATCGAGGTCGTCTCTGAAAAAGTCGTTACAGGTCTCTCCGAGGTGTATTGCCGTAGGGATGTGCCCTTCAGCGTACAGTTCCTTCGGACGGCAGTCCACGACGGTCCATTTCCCGA
>CAZPPU010000075.1:0-8081 GCA_964588515.1 uncultured Nitrospirota bacterium | reverse complement strand
TATTTTCCGGGCGGGACCTCCGCGATGCGGTATCGGCCGTCCTTGTCCGTGACGACGTCCGCGATCCAGTACATCGTGTCGGCGAACTTCGACCGCACTTCGCTCGGCGCGTAGTCGCCTCCGTTCCTCGCCTTGCCGTCGCTCCTCATCCGGGCGGCCTTCTCCGGGTTTTTGTCTTCGATGCCCGCGGTTATGATGCCTGTTTTCTTGTCCTCGCCGGCCGTTATCGCTTCACGCAAGGTCTCCCTCGCATCTTCGGCTGTCTTTGCCCCGTACTCCTTCATCAGGCCGAACCTCTCTATGAGGGCGTCAAGGACGGGCCTGCTCTTTAAGAGCCCGGTATAAAACTCATTAGGCGTCCTGAACCCGACCGGGATTCCGGCAAACCCGCCGAACTGTCCGAGGACCTGTGCGGCGTTTGCGCCCTGATAGGGCGGCATTATTTTAGTCTCGGCCCTGTAAACGGGCGGCATGAGAAGGCTCCAAATCAGGGCAATGAGTGCGCCTCCCGCGGTTACGCCTGCTATAAGCCTTTTGCGCTTAAGGAGTATTATCAGATAGTCGAGGAAGTTGATCTCCCTGCCTTCCGTGTCCTTAAAATCCATAACCGACCGCACCCGAAAATTCGCTGAAATCCCTGTCCTCTGCCGTGCCCGTCAGCCTGCCGTATCTGAAAGACGCATCGAGCGTAAAAGTCCCCGTGGGCTTTAAGCTCACAAGGACAACGCCTTCCTGCCTTTTCCCGCTTCTTACGCCGGTTATCCTTGAGAGGTTGTAGTCCTCCCTGTCGTAGTAAAGAGATATCAGGGCGTCATTTTCGGGCACGAGATACGAAAGCCCGATGAAGAGGTCTTTAGAATCGGTCCCCATGTGGTGGCCCATCACCCGGCCCCTGTATCTGTAGCCGGTGTGGTATATCCAGTGGTTGTACCATGTGTAGGGGTGGCCGTCTATATGGTTGTTTGCGTACTCGACTCTGAAGCCGACCCGTTCAAGCGAGACCATCCTCGGCAGGTACAGCCCTATCAGGTATGCCCACTTGGAGGGGAGTCCGCCTGCTTCGTCCTCTCCCGCGGCGGACCCGTAAAGCTGGACGGGCTGCCATTTAAGGGGCAGTGTTATCTTTATATCCCCGCCTGCCTTCTGGTCGCCCGGGTCTGCGGCTCCGTTATTTTCGCCCTTTCCGATAAAGCTCCTCCACCACGCCCCCGCGCTTTCGTCCCTGCCCTCGCCGCCCAAAAGCGCCGTCCTTTCAAGCCCGAGCTCGACATAAGGCGAAGGCTTGAAATCAAAGCGCAGTCCCCACATATACGGCTCCGGCACGGCCCTTTCCTTTTCAAGCCGCGTTACGAAGACCGCAAACCGAAACGGCCCTAAGTACTTCAATATCCATGGAAGGAGCGTAGGCTGGGGGTTTGTAAGACTTAAGAATGTGAGCGGACGCGCATTGTTTGAAAGTAAAAGCGAGCCGTGATGGCCCGGCCCCCACCACATGGAATCCTTGCCCGCAGTAAACTCAAGCCCTTTCAGACGCACTGAGCCGTAGGCCCTCCTCATGATGAGAGAGCCGTCCCCGGAGTACCTGTATTCGGGCTCGATGCGATAGGAAAGCCATCCGATGTCCATAACGGATGAAAGACCCGCACGGAGGTTTGAGCCGTTCCTGTAAGCGTCCCCGTCGTTGTTGTAGGCAAGTCCTGCGCTTTCATCCCCGTATACATATTTGATGTATGCGCCATCGAGCGGCTTTACATATTTAACGCCGTCCGCCTCATCCCCGAACCTTTCCTTAAGCGACTTTATCAGGGCCTCGATGAATTTCCCCTTTCCTTTGGAGTTCCTTTCGGCTTCGAGCACGAGCCGCAGGGCCTCCTTCCTCCCTATCGGCCTCGTCGCAAGCAGTCCGCTTTCGATGAGGCCCTCGGCCTCAAGCCTGAGGAGCAACTCGTATGAGTTATCCCCGACGCTCACATTCACCGCCATAGCCCCCTCCGAAACCGCCATGAGGAAAACGGCAATTAGTGCGCATCTAAAAGGCCACAATCAGGACCCCAGCCGTAACCGCAATCTGATAGAGTATCTGCGTTATGTCCTTTATCTCTCTTAGCCATGCAATCTTCTCAAGCTTCTCAGGCACTACGACGGTGTCTCCCGGCTCAACCTCGGTCCCGCCGAGAAGCCATCTCTTGGAGTCTTTGTCCCATGCAAGCCCGCCCCCGACCCTTTGAGCGGTCCCGTCCGCCTTGAGGATGTAGACCCTGCCGGAATCGGCGTTTCCGGTATATCCGCCCGCCAACTTGACATATCCGGAGAAGCTCCCGCCCTTATATATGAATGCGCTCTGGTTAAATACCGCGCCTATGTCTTGCCCGCTCTCGGGGTTCGGCGGGACAATCAGGGCATCGCCGTCTTCAAGCTCGACATCATAAGCGGCTCCCCTTAGTTTTTCCGGCGCATCGAGCCTGAGGACGAGCCTTCCGCTCGCCTTGACCGCCCTCAACCTTTCCATAAAATCTTTCTTTTGCTTCAGCTCGGATTCCTTTATACTTGCCTCTTCGGGCGTAAGGGCCTTCGATACCTCAACAGCCCCCCTGCTTAAAAGCTCTACTTCGAGTCTTTCCACCATCTCATCGAGATGTCTTTGCTGAAGCTCTCTGACGCTTTCCCTCGTAAAGACCGCACCCCTCAGATACGCCCTGTCCGTGTATCCGCCTGCCCGTTCAATCAGGGAGGAAAGCCTCTCGCCTTTTTTTATCGTGTATGTGCCCGGATACCTGACCTCGCCTTTTATGGCGACGGTCGTATAGAGCGTCCATTCAGGGACTGCGCGGACGAATATATAGTCGTTGACTTTGAGCGTTATGTTGTGGGCGGGGTCGCCTTCCATGGCCTTGGAGAGGTCTATGACGAGCCTCTCGGTCGAGGGACCCGACTGAGTTACCCCGACCCTCGTAAGCTCGGCGTCGTATGCGGCATAATAAAGGAGGCCACCGGCCTGAGATATAACATCCCTCATTCTCGTCACATCCGGGCTGATACCGTATTCCCCGGGCACTGCCACCGCACCCGTGAGCGTGACCGTGCTTTTGCTTTCGACCACGGGGAAGACCTTGACGAGGTCGCCGTCCTGAAGCGGAAAATTCTTTTCCGGGCGCCGTTCCACATCTATAAGGTCGGCCTCGAAGACGGCCCTGAACTTGTGGTCCTCGACCCTCAAGACCTGCACCCTCCCCTCAAATGCAATTGCGGTAAGTCCGCCTGCCATCCCTATGAGGTCAAGGAGTCTCGCCTCGCCCTTTAGTTCATAAATGGCCGGCCTTTTCACATTCCCGGCAATGCCGGCGAGCGGGCCTACGGCCGGTATGAAGAGCACATCCTCGGGCATGAGCCTCACATCCTTTGTCCTATCGCCCCTTAGAAGGAAATCATACATGTCGAAATGCACAACGGTATTTCCGTTTCTCTTGACCTGAATATCCCTCAGCGTGCCTGTCTTTGACGGGCCGCCGGCCTCAAAGAGCGCATTGACGAGGGTCGAAAGCCCTGAGACCGTATATGCGCCCGGCCTCCTCGCATTGCCTACCACATAGACCCTGATAGTCCTCAGGGCGCCCATGCTCAAGTTCATCTCAAAACCCGTGTAATACCTTGAGAACTCACGACGGAGAAGCTCCTTAAGCTCGCCGAATGTGAGCCCTGTAACTCCCAAGACTCCGAGCCTCGGCAGGGTTATATTTCCGTCCCTGTCCACCACGACATTCCATTGCCCTTCGACCGTTCCCCAAACCGCAACCCTTAATTCATCGCCCGGGCCGACGACATAGTCCGGCCCCACAGGCACCCCGTCCACAGGCGCAAAGGTCGCAGGCGGCCCATCGAAAAGCTCATACCCGAATTGCCTGATGTCCGTTGAGACCAAAGATGTGCCGTTTACGATGAATTTCTCAAATACGGAAAGGGGAGCAGTGCCCCCTTCCATAGACTGCGAGCCCCCACGCACGGAGTCAGCGCTCGTCGCTCCTTCCTTAAAATGCCGGGGGTCGCTGACCCCAAAATGCCGGGGGTCGCTGACCCCTTGGAGGGCGCCGGGGTTTGCACTTACAGGTTGGACGCCAAAGTGCTGCTTCCCTATCGGCTCCGCAAAGGCAGGCGCAAACAGAAGGACCATTCCGGCCAAAATTATGTTAAACCTCAGGATTGCATATTTAACTAAATGCATCTTTAAATTGTAAAATACACGAAAGGCGACCGATTGTCAAGACCCCTTTCGTAAAGGGGAGTAAGGAGTAGGTTAATGGTATAATAGCTCGTCAGGAGGGATTTATGATTAAAGTGGGGCTTGCAGAAAGGGTCAAGGGTCTTCCGCCCTATCTCTTTGCGCGGATAGATGCGATGAAACAGAGCGCCATCGGAAAGGGCGTAGACCTCATAGACATGTCCATCGGCGACCCGGACATCCCCACGCCCAAGCACATCGTAAATGCGATGAAAAAGGCGGTCCAAAACCCAAGACACCACCGCTACCCGTCATATGAAGGCATGCTTTCTTATAGAAAGGCGGTCGCGGACTGGTATAAGCGGCGGTTCGGGGTCAAGCTCGACCCGGCAAGCGAGGTGCTCTGCCTTATCGGCTCAAAAGAAGGAATAGGCCATATCCCGCTTGCCTTCGTAAACCCCGGTGATACCGTGCTTGTGCCCTCTCCGGGTTACCCGGTCTATCCGGTAGGGACGCTCCTTTCGGGCGGAAGGCCGTATATCATGCCGCTTAGGGAGTCCAATGGTTTCCTGCCCGATTTTAAGAAAATCCCCGCCTCGATTTTAAGAAAGGCAACACTCATGTTCATTAATTACCCCAATAACCCCACATCAGCAGTGGCAGGGAGGGGGTTTTTCGAGGAAGCCATCCGTCTTGCGGAGAAATGGAACATCATCGTCTGCCACGATGCGGCTTATTCGGAGATATACTATGACGGGAAAAAACCCATGAGCTTCCTTGAGACGAAGGGCGCAAAAGATGCCGGCATAGAGTTTCATTCCCTTTCAAAGACATACAATATGACCGGCTGGAGAATAGGCTTTGCCGCGGGGAGAAAAGAAATAATTGCAGGGCTTGGGAAAATAAAGACGAACTTGGACTCCGGCGTTTTTCAGGCGATACAGGAGGCAGGAATTACTGCTCTTAAAACACCGGATTCCGTTGTCGCAGGCATCCGTGACGCCTATCGGGAAAGAAGGGATGTCCTTTATAAGGGGCTGAAAGAGATTGGGCTTCATGTCATAAAGCCGGAGGCGACATTTTATTTATGGACAAGGGTTCCAAAGGGACACACCTCCTCCGGATTTGTAGCGCATCTGCTTGAGAAGGCGGGCGTGCTCGGAACGCCGGGAAACGGCTTCGGGTCTGCGGGCGAGGGATATGTAAGGTTTGCCCTGACAGTGCCGGTCGAAAGAATAAAAGAGGCGGTAAAGAGGATAAAAAAGGCGCTCTGAATGCCCACCGTCTACCTCGGCATAGGCTCTAATTTGGGAGATAGGCAGGAAAACTGCCTGAGGGCGATTGGGCTCCTAAAGGGAAAAGACACCTCCGTCGGAAAACAATCCTCTATGTATGAGACAGAGCCCGAAGGCGGAAAAGACCAGCCTTATTTTATAAATATGGCGGTCGAGATTAAAACAGACCTTTCGCCCCATGAACTCCTGAAGACATTAAAGACCATAGAAAATGAGATGGGAAGGACAGAGACCGTCAAATGGGGCCCGCGGGTTATTGATTTAGATATACTCTTATATGACGGCCTGATAATCGACGAGCCGGACCTTAAAATCCCTCATCCTCTGATGCATGAAAGAACCTTTGTCTTAAAGCCTCTAAGCGAAATCTCGCCCGACGCCCTCCACCCCGCGCTCGGAAAGACGGTGAGGCAACTCCTTGCGGAAATCTCTTGAAACGCCTTATTGCGCCCTGACGAAATCCCCGAAGCCCTTGAGTATTTTCAAGCCAAGGGCCTGACTCTTTTCAGGGTGAAACTGTGTTGCAAAGACATTGTCCTTCCAGACCATCGAGGCGAACTCCATCCCGTAGTCCGTGGTGGCCGAAATTATGCTCTTCTCCTCGGGGTCTACATAAAACGAGTGAACGAAATAAAAATACCCGCCTTGTGCGGACTCATCGAGTATGGGCGGCATCCTGAGGATGTTTAGGCTGTTCCAGCCCATGTGCGGCACCTTTAGGTCGCTTGGGGGGAACCTCAAGACCTTTCCCCTGAATATATCGAGCCCCCGGCATGTGCCGAACTCCTCGGATTCGCTGAAAAGCACCTGTAGCCCGAGACATATACCCAAGTAGGGCTTCCCCATCTCCACGGCCCGCACGACCGCATCGGTGAGGTTCAGGTCCGTGAGGTTCCGCATGCAGTCCCGGAATGCGCCCACCCCCGGAAGTACCACGGCCTTTGCGCGGTCAACCGCCTTCGGGTCGGATGTAACCTGCACATCCACCCCGACCTTGAGGAAGCCCTTCTCCACGCTCCTCAGGTTCCCCATCCCGTAGTCCACGATTGCTATCATAGTTTTATTATAACCTGTTTAAGACAGCCTTCGTCATCTCTTTATGCCGTACTCGGTCTCGAGGATTTCTTTTGCGGCCCTCCGGAACCTTCCTCTCCCCCGCCCCCCTCGAATATTTTTCGCTTGCATTTAGCCGCATATTCGGAGTAAATTTATAACAGCGGTGAAATAAATGAAAATAGAGATTGAGCGAGAAGAAGACGGGCGCTGGATTGCCGAGGTTATCGACCTTCCGGGCGTCTTGGCTTATGGTGCAACGCGTGAAGAAGCAATCGCAAAAGTCGAGGCGTTAGCGCTTCGGGTAATCGCAGACCGGATCGAGCATGGCGAAAGCATTCCCGAACTCGATGAGCTGTTTGCGTTGTCGGCGTGAGCCGGTGGCCCTCCACCAAGGCTCGCAATGTACTTACAGCACTCCTTAACATCGGCTGGTCTATCAAACGCGAGACTGCAGGTTCACACCGGATTCTTTCGCGTCCGGGATGGCCTGACTATGTGTTCGCTTTTCATGAGGCTACAGAGATCGGTCCCCGCATGCTTGCTCGAATAGCGAAGAAGACGGGTCTCAGCCCTAAAGATTTATAGCGACCATGGTCATGGAAACTTATGGCATTGACATAGCGGGTGAGCATGAGAAAATTTTAACTCAAATTCCCGTTGTTTTCCATTACAATAGGATGAAATAGAATCGGAAGGAGGCGGAAACGGCTAAATCAGGGCTAAATCCGAAGGTCTCGGACCCGAAGGTCCTTATCGGACTGTCGGTCTTCCTTGTGCTGATAGGAGGAACGGCTTTGAACCCTGTAATAAGCTTCATCTGCTTTACGTTTGCAGGGACCCTCATGCTCATAGCAGGGCTAAAAGGAAAACGATGGACTCGCTATATTGCCTTTTTCTTATTGATAGGCATTATCGCCCTTGCGGTAAGCGCATTTTTCCAAGCAAGTCCTCACCTCGGCGCTTATTCGGCGGCTATCTTATTAAGTTCAAATATAGCTTCTGCCGAACCGATGAAACCTTCCGGGCTTGATGTAATCGAGCCTGACGAATATGAAGTTTTCAATGCGGCCCTCGATGAATATGAATATGCCTTTGTCTCGCTTGAGAGAACGACCATCTCCGAAGAGAAGTTAGACGATGCCGCTGTTGCGTATTTGAAGCAATCAGACGCGCAGGTTGATGGTTATATGGCTGACGATTTTAATAAGAAAAACATCGGACCATCCAGACTCGAGAATAAATTTTCAAGGAATAGATATTTTACCGATGAACCATATAACGATTCCGCGGAAATCGTAAAAATATCGCGGGCGGGTTTCGATAAGGGAAAAAATAGGGCAGTGATTTTTATAAGGTACCGGCTCATCGGCCCGCAAGAGGCATTTTATGAAGAAGACAACTTTGTCTTCCTTGAGAAAAAGGACGGCAAATGGGTTGTAATAAAAAAAGTAACGGCATCGCACACCTGTCCAAGATAGGGTAATGAAATAGAGAAGCCTCCTGGGGGTATTATG
>CAZPPU010000074.1:4770-8096 GCA_964588515.1 uncultured Nitrospirota bacterium | reverse complement strand
CATGCCGGGCCGGACCTCATAGTGAAGCCGAGGGAAACATTCGAGATATGCTACAAGTGCCACGAGGAGGTCAGGGTCGAGTTTGCGCTTCCGAGCCACCACCCGGTGCCCGAAAAGAAGCTCCTCTGCACCGACTGCCACGACCCGCACGGCGGCCTCTCCGGGAACTTTAAAAGGAACTCCGTAAAGGAGACATGCGTGCAGTGCCATGCGGAAAAGGAAGGCCCGTTTGTGTTCGAGCATGCGGAAAACACAGAGGACTGCTCCGGCTGTCATGCCACCCATGGCAGTGTCCACAACAACCTCCTCAGGGAGGGCGAGCCTTTTCTCTGCTTACAGTGCCACGAGGGCCACAGGACAAGCCAGACGGCTACGCTTGAGTCAAAGGCCGCATTCTACACGAGGTGCACGAACTGCCACTCGACAATACACGGAACAGACATACCTTCGGCCTCAGGGACCGGAAGGTTCACTAATTAAGGGGGCATGATGAAAAAGACATTAGCCATAGCGGTAATACTCACGGTCATGACGGTCGCCCCCGCCTTATTCGCTCAAGAAGAGGGGACTGCCGAGGATGTTTACAAATTCCCGGAGATACAGCCCGAATATTCGCTTAAGGGCGGCTACAGGGCCGTTGCCCTCAAAGGCAGTGAAAGGGCCGGGGAGTACGAATACCTTCATAACACAATCTCCTTAGGCATCGGGCTTGTCGCATTCCCGTTCCCGCACAGGCTTTACATAGAGATAGACGAGTTAGATGCGATGGACAGGGAGGACTACTTCTCGGACATCAGGTATTCCTACAAAGGCACGGTACAGACAAGGTGGGAGGCTCAAGACCCCGGACTTCCCGCTTCACTTCTTCATAGACGCAAGGGTAGTCAAAAAAGAAGGCACAATCCAGCAGAGGTTCGTAGGCGGCGCGGGTTACTTCACCAGCTTAAACAGAATCTCCCAGAAGAGGGATATCGAGTGGGGCATGGAGGAGATAACCATCGGGGCCAACAGCCACCTCGGCCCTGTGGAAGTCGAATACTCCCATGCGGAGAAGAGGTTTGAGGCGGACAAAGGCAAAGTGATGTTTGAGGACTATACTGCGGGGGGCGGCAGGGCCGCAGGCACATACCCGCATAACCTCATCCCGGACTTACAAGGCAGGACGGAGACATTAAAGCTCCATACATCGTATACCGGAAAGCTCGTCGCCTCGGGAACCGTAAGCAGGACGGACAGGAAAAACAGGGACTCCGGCGCACAGGCCGATTACCTTACCGCGGGCGCGGATATCATGTATATGCCGGTGACCGCCCTGACGGTTTACATGAAGTACCGTTACAAGGATGCGGACCTCGATAACCCGAATAACCTGCCTCCGGGGTATTTGGGCGGCTCTTGGACCGACCCTACCAGACGCATTATCAGAAACTCCATATCCACAAGGAAAAATACTTATTCCGTAGGCGCAAGGGCAAGGGGAGGAAGGCTCATTACGGTGAACCTCAAATACACCTACGACAGGACGGAAAGGGAGCAGGCCAAGGGGTGGGAGGTGCATCCCTCGACGGAGAGGGACACTGTCGGCCTGACTGCGGACATCAGGCCCGCAAACGGGCTTAAGCTCAGGGCCAAGTACGAGCATCAGGAGGTCGAAGACCCGGCCTACAACAGCCAGCCCAACCGCTCGGACACCGCAGGGCTTTCCATCTCATGGAGCAGGAAAAAGACGACCGCATCTCTGAGCTGGGACATGGCAACCGAGAAGCGGCACGGCATCCATTATGTCGGCACGGATGCAGTCGATACCCCGGAGGCGGAAAACAGGGAGGTCAGGAGGAAGAGGCTCATAGGCGCGCTTTCGTTCGTCCTTCCTGCGGACATTACCCTCACGACGAGCTATGCATACCTGAGGAGCAAGACCGCTCAGGACCTGATATACAATTCCAATGTGGCCCCGTATCTCGACCAATTGGACAGGGATGTCCATTACAACCAGATGGCCCATAATTACACGCTCGACCTCCGGTATCCGGCCTCAAAGAGGCTCGACCTGAGCGCAGGCGTCTCCTACACGAAGGGCAAGGCGAATTTCTCCCCGGGCATTGCGGCCACTCAGCGGCCCGTATCCGTTGCGTCTTTCTCCGAGGTCGACCAGAGGCAGACCGAATACACCCTCGTAGGGGGATATGATTTCAAGGACGGCTGGCGGCCGGAACTCAGCTACCGGTACAGCCGGTTTGAGAACATTTTCGAAAACATATACAACCCGGAGGGAAAAGACGGCGAGGTCCATCTCGTGCTCCTTACGGTATCCAAGAGGTGGCAGTGATGAAGAGACTGCTCTTTGCGCTTCTGCTTTCGGCACTGCCTGTTTACGCCCTTGCGGCGGAAAAGACCGTGGGGGTGATACTGACCGGGGATACCCCTTATTACCGGGCGATACACAAGGCGTTCACCGAGGAGCTTCAAAAGCGGGGCATAAAGGCGCAGGTGCTCCTTCAGTCCCCGGCGCCTGAGACGGTCGCATGGATGAACGCCGTAAGGAAGTTAGTGGCGGTGGATGTGGATTACATCGTAACATACGGCGGGCCGGTAACCGCGGCCGCGGTCTCCGAGACATCTTCCATCCCGGTGATATATGCCGGCGTCTTCGACCCGGAGGCCCTCGGCATCACGCTTAAGAAAAATGCAACCGGAATAAGCAGTAAGGTCTCTCTCATAGGCGTGGTGAAGATGCTGAAGGACATGGTGCCGTTTGAAAGGCTCGGAATCGTCTATAACGAGACCGAAAAGGACACCGTAAAGCAGGCGGGCGAGATAGAGGCCCTCGGCGGCAAATTCGGGTTCAAGCCCGTAAGGGTGAGCATCAAGAAGTTCGGGGATGCAGTGAAGATAAAAGATGTGGATGCCCTTATGATGACCACGAGCTGTGCGGCCGTCATCTGTGCGGACGATGTGGTCGGGGCCTGCCGGAGGCAGAAGATACCCACGGCGTCGGCAATCGGGGGCGCGGAGGAAAGGGGCGTAATACTCACGGTCTCCGCCGACCCCTCGGAGCAGGGCAGGGAGGCCGCCGAGATGCTTGCGCAGGCGCTTGCCGGGGCCAAGCCCTTCTCCATACCTGCTCGGGCCACGAAGAAGGTAGATGTGGTCATAAACCTCAAGGAAGCAACGGAACTCGGCGTCAAGGTGCCCATAGATGTGCTTACATCGGCAACGAGGGTCATAAAGTAGATGGGCCTTCAGAGGCGCAGTGTCTTTGTAATCGCCCTGATACTTTTTTTCTCCATCGGAATAACCTTGCGGATATCTTCTCCCTTCGTATT
>CAZPPU010000074.1:2193-4760 GCA_964588515.1 uncultured Nitrospirota bacterium | reverse complement strand
CGCCATCGGGATAAACACCGCCGTCCTTACATATGTCTCGTCAAACAGGTATAAGCAGGCGGTGCTTTCAAGCACGATGTCCGTCGGCGAGGGGATGGAAAAAGAGATAGAAAAGGTCCTTCTATTTGGGGTGCCGCTTGAGTCCGTCGAGGGGCTTAACGAAAAGCTCAAGGCGCTCCTTCAGGAAAAGGGCATCGCTTACTCTATGGTCACGGACACCGGGGGTAGGGTCCTCTTCCACAGTGACGAGTCTAAGGCGGGCCAACAGCTCTCGGACACCGCCTCCCTGAAGGCCGCAATGGCGGCCACCCCGCTTGTGCAGGAGGTGGGGACATTTTACGACATAGCCCTTCCGCTTGAGGACGCAGAGGAAAAACCGGTGGGCGCCCTCAGGGTGGGGCTCAAATCCTCGGTGATAAAGAAGGCCCTGTATAACCTCCTCCTCTGGGCCTTGGGCATATCGGCCGTGAGTTTCGCAGGCTTCCTCGTCATAGTCTGGTTTTCGGTCTCGAAGGTCATAACCCGGCCCATACTCGACATGCAGGCCGCCTCGGACAGGATAGCGGGGGGCAACCTCTCGGAGAACATATCCGTGCGGGGCAAGGACGAGATAGCGGCCCTCGGCAGGGCCATAAACCAGATGGCCGAGAACCTGAAGGGCATGATAGGGAAGATAAAGGACATCACAGCGGGCGTCTCTCTCGTAACGGCCACAATCACCAAGTCCTCCGAGCGGATATTAAAGGTAGTGGACGTCCAGAAGCAGGCCGCGGAGGAAACCGCCCGCTCCATGGCCCAGATGAACAATTCCGTCTCGGAAGTGTCCCTGAGCGCAGGGAGCCTTTCGGAGTCCTCGAGGGACTCCTCGTCCGCGGTCGCCGAGATGACCGCCTCCATCTCCAATGTGGCCGAAAACGCAGTCTCCTTCAACGAGTCCGCGGAGGAGTCCGCATCGTCGGTCGAAGAGATGATAGCCTCGATAAAAGAGATAGCGGGGAGCCTCGAAAGCCTCTCGGCCTCCTCGGATGAGACCGCCTCGGCCCTCCTTGAGGTAAACGCAACGATAAAGGAGATACAGCAGGGCGCGGACGACTCCGTAAAGTTAGCCGAGAAGGTCTCCACCGATGCCTCCGACCGCGGCATCGCCTCCATCAAGGCCGCGGTAAAAGGCATGGAAGACATAAAAGAAAGCGTCAATACCCTTTCAGGGTCCATCAACCGCCTCGGAAAACGCAGTGAGGAGATAGGGAGCATCCTCACCGTCATAGACGAGGTTACGGACCAGACGGGCCTTCTTGCCCTCAATGCCGCAATACTCGCCGCTCAGGCAGGCGAGCACGGGAAGTCCTTTGCCGTCGTCGCAGACGAGATAAAGGGCCTTGCCGAAAGGACATCCGTATCCACAAAGGAGATAGCCGACCTCATATCGGCCGTCCAGTCCGAGACGAAATCGAGCGTGGAGATGGCGGGCGAGGGCATAAAGGCCGTGGAAAAGGGTATGAAGCTCGTAAGGGAAGTCAACGGCGCACTTGAAAGCATCCTCACAAGCTCAAACGCATCCACCGATATGGCAAGGGCCATTCAGAGGGCGACCACCGAGGAGGCCAATGTCATAAAGCACATAACAGGCTCGATAAAAGGCATGACCGAACAGGTAGAGCACATATCCAGAGCCATCCACGAGCAGAGCAAAGGCAGTAAGCTTATCTTGGAGGCGATGGAGAAGATAAAGTCCCTATCGGGGCAGATAGGGGGCGCAACGAACGAGCAGTTTCAGGCAAGCAAGCAAATGGCCATGGTCTCGGAGAATGTGGCGGGCCAGGCCTCCCATATAAACGACGCAATAGAAAATCAGAAACAGCAAAGCGGCGAAATCCTCAAGTCCATGGAGAGCGTCCGGCAGACGATGGGCGACCTCACGGCCTCCGTGGCCGACATGGACAAGTCCATAACCAGCCTCAAGGAGGATGCGCGGACCCTCCTGTCCGAACTCCAGAGGTTTACGCTTTAAGATGCCCCCGCAGGGGCTCTCTGCCTATTACGCAGGAGGCCGTGCCTTCCCCTTGACTAAAGAAGGGGCAAATCATTAAAATTGAAAAATTCGGCTTAAGGAGGCATTATGCTTAAGAAGGCGATAGCAGGGGCGGTTTTGATGCTCATCCTTATCGAAGGGGCCGCATTCGCCGCGGAGCAGGAAGGCGATGTCGTATTCCGGGACGCCCTCTACGGTGCGGCCATCGGCGCGGTATTGGGCGGCGCAATCTATTTGGTTGACGATGAAGACTTTGCCGCAAAGATGGGCGTCGGCGTGGCCGTCGGCACAATCGGCGGCCTGTTCTTCGGGGTTACGGAAACGAGGAGCGCCGTCCATATAAAGAAGGGGGAGGCGAAGTTCGGCCCGCCCGTAATCGTAGTGGAAAAGAGAAACGGCGCAACGATGTTCAGGACATCTCTTCTAAGGGTGGACTTTTGACCCCTTAAAGCAGGTTCGGGCTACATATTGCAATCGGACGGGAGGGGTCATTGACCCCACTCCCTTTTTTTCAGCTCCTTCCTCTTAATCTTGC
>CAZPPU010000074.1:0-2183 GCA_964588515.1 uncultured Nitrospirota bacterium | reverse complement strand
GGGAGCTCCTCTATGAATTCGAGCAGTCTCGGATATTTATACGGCGCGGTGTGCTTTTTGACGAACTCCTGAAGCTCCAGACGGAGGGAATCCGAGGGCGCATACCCCTTCGTAAGGACGACAAACGCCTTTACGACCTCGCCCCTTAGCGAATCCGGGCTTGCGACCACTGCCGATTCCTCTATGGCCGGGTGTTCTATGAGGACGCTTTCTATCTCAAAAGGGCCTATGCGGTAGCCCGAAGTGAGTATTATGTCGTCGGCCCTTCCTACGAACCAGAAGTATCCTTCCTCGTCTTTTACGGCCCTGTCGCCCGTGATGTACCAATCGCCCCGGAGGGTCTTCAGGGTAGCATCCGGGTTTCCCATGTACTCCTTGAAAAGGCCGACCGGCCTTGAGGGCCTCACCTTGATTGCAATATCGCCTTCTATTCCCGGGGGGAGAGGCACTGCCCCCTCGTCAATCACATCCACATCGAACCCCGGTGCGGGAAGGCCCATCGAGCCGGGCTTGACAGGCACGGCCCTCAGGTTTGCAATCATATTCACCGTCTCGGTCTGGCCGTATCCGTCGTATATCCATAGGCCGGTCTTTTCCCTCCAGAGCTCTATGACCTCTTTGTTCAGGGGCTCGCCCGCGGCAGTGAAATGCCTCATGCCTTTAAGGGCAATCTTTTCTCCGCTTTCCTTGACCATCATCCTATATGCGGTCGGGGGGCCGCAGAATACGGTTACCGGATATCTTCCGAGGACATCGAGGGTCTGAAGGGGGTCGAACCTGCCTTTGCGATAAAACGAAAAGACCGTTGCGCCCATGTGCCACGGTCCAAAGAGGCTCGACCATGCGGCCTTCGCCCAACCGGTGTCCGAGAGGTTCCAGTGGAGGTCCCCGGGCTTGAGGTCAAGCCAGAACCTGCCCGTTATCATGTGGGCAAGCGGGTATGATGCCTGCGTGTGAAGGACGAGCTTCGGCGGGCCAGTACTGCCGGATGTGAAGAATATCAAGGCCGGCGAATCCGACGGCGCCCTCTCTCCGGCAAAAGCAGGGGCGGCATCCCTTCCCGCCATGTAGTCTGCCCACCCAGCCCGTTCACCGATGGCAATAAGGGTTGGCGTATACTCAAGCCCCTTCAAGGCCTCCTCGACCTTGCCGGCGTTTTCCGCATCCGAAACGACCGCCCTCGTCCTCAGGGTCTTCAGGCGGTAGCGGATATCTTCCGCCGAAAGCATTATAGTGGCAGGCACGGGGAGCGCATTAAGCCTCATCAGGGCGAGCATCAGCTCCCACCACTCGGGCAGGGCAGATAAAAGCACGAGGACATTGTCCCCGGCCCCTATGCCCAGAGTCCTTAGAAACCCCGCACCCTTGGATGAAAGCTCCCTCATCCCGTCAAATGAGATTTTTCTTTCGATGATGCCGTCCGTCCAGAAAAGGCAGAGGCCTTCAGGGCTTTTCTCCGCCCACCTGTCGAAGACATCGAGGGGGAAGGAAAACTCGGACGGGACCGTGAGGGAAAACTCCCTCCTCAGCCTCCTATATTCTTCAAGCCCGGACATGGGTTATAACCGCATTATAATTCAAACTGTGTAAAAAGGTTTTGGACGGAGGACACGCGATATTCCGCATGAGATTCCCTCGTCCTTCCGATGCGGATGGTTATTCCGTAAGGTCTGAGCGCGGAGAAAGCGTCCTCGTCCGTCACATCGTCCCCGACATAGACCGGCAGACTTTTAGGCGCAAGTCTTTCCCATATCCACAAAACGGCCTTTCCCTTGTTCCACAAAAGCGGTCTTACCTCCAGTAACATCTTGCCGCCCGTCAGCCGGAGCTTATACCGCTTAAGCCACGGCTCGACAGTCACCTTGACGATTCTCCCGACCTTTTTATGGTATTCCTTCTTAACGCGCCTAAGGTGAACCGCGAGGGAGAGACCTTTATTTTCAATATGGATGCATGGAATTCCCGACAGCTTCTTGGTTAATTCTACTTCGAGGCTTTTAAGCGGTTTTTTATACATAGCACCTTTTCTTAATAAAAATCGCCCCCTGTAATAAACCTCCATGCCGTGGTTGGAAGCATATATGACGTCCCTTAGCCCCACCCTTTTCATTATATCCTTAAGAGACCTGCCTGTAACTATTGCAATTTTATTATTCTTATCTTCTGAGAGTCTTTTAAGCCAG
>CAZPPU010000073.1:1023-8184 GCA_964588515.1 uncultured Nitrospirota bacterium | reverse complement strand
AGATAATGCAACTGGAGTCCTTCCTACTTCAACGAAAGGAAGGGACAATGTCATAAACTTATTCAAGGAGACAATTTGGAAGTTCTTAAAACCCTCCTTGAGGATTATCACCTGAGAGGAAAGGTAGACCTTATCTATATCGACCCGCCATTTTCTACAAATGGGCATTTCAAAATAAGCGAAGACAGGGCACAAACAATCAGCATGGGAAGCGCCGATGAAGTTGCTTATAGCGATGTGCTTGTGGAGGGAGAGTATCTTGAGTTTCTTAGGGAGCGGCTTGTTTTCCTCAAAGAGTTGATGTCAGGCAAGGCTTCGATATACCTTCATATCGATTACAAGATTGGCCATTATGTGAAAATAATAATGGATGAAATATTCGGGAGACATAATTTCCGAAATGATATTACTCGGATCAAATGCAACCCTAAAAACTTTCCTCGGAAGGCTTATGGGAACATAAAGGATATGATCCTTTTCTATTCAAAAACCGAATATCCGACTTGGAACGACCCCAAAACACCTTTCACAAAAGAAGATGTAGAAAAACTTTACAAAAAGGTTGATAGAGATGGCAGGAAGTATACTACTATTCCGTTGCATGCTCCAGGTGAAACTGTGAATGGAAAGACTGGGCAAGAGTGGAAAGGAATAAAACCGCCAAAAGGAAGACACTGGCGTAGCGAGCCGGATGTGCTTGAAAAATTGGACAAGCAAGGTCTAATCGAGTGGTCGCCATCCGGCGTCCCCAGAAGAAAAATTTATGCCGATGAAAACCCATGTAAGAGGATGCAAGATATTTGGGAATTCAAAGATCCCCAGTATCCTGTTTATCCTACAGAGAAAAATCTTGATTTGTTGAAATTTATCGTTAACGCTTCCTCTAATAAAGGTGATTTAGTGCTTGATTGCTTTTGTGGTTCAGGGACAACTTTAGCGGCAGCGCAGGAATTGGAAAGGCGATGGATAGGTATTGATAACTCAGAACATGCAATAAAGGCTACTAAAAAGAGATTACCTAAAATATCTAAAACTTTATTCTCCGGCGATGTGGAATATGAAGACCTCATTCAGGGAAAAAAGAGCAAATTACCTGCTTTAGCAGACGTTAACCCTTTGCAAATCAGATAATTTTGCCCACACCCCTGCACATAGGGGGGCTTGCACCCCCTATGACCCCGGATGAAGCCGTTGACCCCGTTTGATTTTCTTTTTTATAATAGGCATCGTAATATCCGGCTTAGAAGGAGGGTCCTATGGCGGGCATAAAGAGAATAGGCATCATAACGAGCGGCGGGGACTGCGGCGGCCTGAATGCGGTCATAAAGGGTGCGGCCAAGACGGCACGCTCCATGGGCATCGAATCCGTGATAATCCCAAACGGCTATGCCGGGCTTTACAACCTCATTAACTTGACCGAGGTAGTCGTCCTTACCCCGGAGAGGCTTAATCAGGTGGAGGCCGGGGTTGCAGGCAGTGAGGCGGGCCATTCGAGAGTGAAGATAGGAAAGATAAACGACCCGCAGAAATATGAAAAGATAAAGGACGGGCTTAAGAGGTTCTCGATAGACGGCCTTATTATAAGCGGCGGGGACGACACGGGTGCAGTCATGGTGGACCTCAGCGCCCACGGCATACCGTGCGTGCATGTCCCAAAGACGATGGACCTCGACCTCCAGTCCTACAGCGTCGGAGGGGACTCCGCGGTAAACCGGATAGCGGTATTTGCGAGAGACCTCAAGACCACCGGCATGAGCCACAACCGCATCATGGTGATGGAGGTCTTCGGCAGGTATGCCGGGCATACCGCCCTCAGGGGCGGGCTCGGGGCGGAGGCCGACTGTATCCTCATCCCGGAGATACCCGCGGATTTCGACATTGTCTACGAGCATATGGTCGAGCGGTATATGTCGAGGGTCCGCTCAAGCGATGTAAAGGCAGGCACCTATCTGATAGTCGCCGCCGAGGGGATGAAGGACGCAAAGGGAGAGCTCATAACGGACAAGGCCGCGGGCGCCGATGCCTTCGGACATGTGAAGTTGGCGGGGGCGGGGAAATATGCCAAGAAACAACTCGAAGAGAGGATGAAGGCCGACCCGAAGATAAAGGAGTTCATGCAGGACACGGGCATGTATGCCCCGGGCGTCTACGAAATGCCCGAGATAAGAGAGGTCGTGCCCGGGCATCTCGTGAGGTCCGGGACGACCAGCGCATTCGATGTGAATTTCGGGCTACAGGCGGGCGCGGCCGCCGTGGAACTGCTCGTAAACGGGCTTTACGGAAACACCGTGGCGAAGGTCTCGGGCACGGAGGTCCTCTACCAGCCCACGCAGTCCGTCATCAAGCAAAGGAGGATAGACCTCGATGAGCTTGCCCTTTACGAGGCCATAGGGGTCTGCTTTGGAAGGAAGCCCAAGAAGTTCAAGCCCGTCTTCAAGTGCGTGGAGGGGCCTGTGGAAAGACACCTGTAAGGACTATTTTTCTTTCGCGGCGGCTTTATCGGGTGCTTCTTTTTCGGGGGTTTCCTCTTTCTTTTTATCTTCTTCGAGCCGCTTTTTGATGGTCTTTACCTTTTCCTGAAAGTCTTTTGTGAGGGCATCGGCCTCGTCCTGATTGCTTATCACATAGGGGGTGACCATTACGAGGAGTTCGTTCCTCCTAACGGCGTCGGTCGTCGAGCCGAAGAGATACCCGAGGAGGGGTATCCTGCTTAAAAATGGAAGTCCGGTCCTTGCCCTGCTTTTTTCCTCTCTTATGAGGCCGCCTAAAATCAGGGTATGACCGCTCTGGACGACCGCGGTGGTCCTTGCCTTTCTTGTATCGATGCTTGAGTACTTCTGTTCTGCGATGAACACTGCTTCACTGCCGAGGCCGCTTACTTCTTGGGTGACTTCGAGGGTTACGCGGCCTTTTTCGGTTATGTGGGGCTTGACCGTAAGTATTGTTCCAACAGTTTTGTACTCGACATTCGCTGTTACTCCAGAAGTTGGAGTAGCCGCGGTCACGCTTTTTACTAGTGGTACTTCCGAGCCGATATGTATGTTGGCTTCTTTATTGTCCGTGGCAAGTATGTAGGGGCTTGCAAGGACATTGAACTTCGAAATACCCTCGACAGCCTTGAAAACAAGGTCATAGAGGTTGCTCGTAATACTGCCCGAAACTACTGCCGCAAAGGCACCTCCTCCGGGGGAAGTTCCCGGCTCGGCTACGCCTTCTTCGCCGGGTTTCAGCCCCCAGTTCAGGCCCCATATATCTCCCGACTTGCTCTTTATGAACCAGCTAAGCCCAAACTCGAGATCGCCCTTGAGGGAGACCTCCGCTATGAGCACCTCTATTAGCACCTGCTTGACCGGTATGTCTATCTTTTTCATGACCTCAAGCAGAGAAAGATAACTCCTCGGACTGCACTGTATGATGATGGCGTTTATGTCCTCGTATGCGTTGATTGTGATTTCGCCTATCTCGCCCGGAAGCTCTCCGGTAACGGGCACAGGCGCCCCGGGCCGTGCAGGGACGGGCGAAGGCGCGGCCTTTACCGTTGTCTTCTTTTCGGTATACATCTTATTAAGTATCTCGGCCAACTTTTTTGCCTCGCCGTTTTCCACATAGTAGACGAATGTCCTCAGCGTTTCCCGCTCGGCCCCGGAGATGTCTATGGCCTCGATTATCTTCATGACCTTCACGAGCGTATGGGGCAGGGCCGTGACTATGAGGATGTTTGCCGGCTCATAGACGATGAGGTCCGCGCCCCGCGGCATGAGTGGCCTCAGGATGTTTGCGGCCTCCGATGCCTTCAGGAATTCCACCGGCACTATCTGAGTTACGAAGCTCTCGTCGAGCCTCACTGCGAACCCCTTGCCCTCCGCTATATCGAGGGGCTGTTGCTTGGCCGTGTCTATGGGCACTATTCTGTAAAGCGGGCCGTCCTTGACCGCGGTGAGGCCGTTTATCTCAAGGATGGTCTGGAAAATCCTCGGGAGGTCCTTCATCGGGAACTTCTTATAGGACTGGATGGTAACCCTGCCGGAAATGCCCGGGGAAAGGATGTAGTTCATCTCGAGGAGTTCGCCGAATGTGGCTATGACCGTCTCTATATCCGCGCCGTCGAAATTGAGGATTATGAATTTTTCCTCTTTTCCCTCCTCGACCCGCACGGGCTCGGGCTTTTTTGCCTCGGCCTTCGGCGGCAGTGTAGGCCCGGGAGGGACGAGTTTTTCCTCGGCAGGAGGCGGTGTGGGCTTTACGGCCTCTTTCTTTGGCGCAGAAGAAAAAAGGAATACCGCCGCTATGAGCGCCGAGGTTATCCTTAACCGAAGGGGTTTCATCTCCTTAGTGTCTTTACCTTCTCTATGCTCAGGTTTATTTTTTCCTCGTTCCAAACGAGCTCCACGGACTTTTCCCTCACCTCAAGGACAAGGACATCGTCGAGACGGTCTCCTTTCCTGAGGGGCATGGGCCTTGCGCCTTTTTTCTCTATGAGGGCGACATGCTCGCCGAACTGGTTAAGCACGATGCCCCTGAGAACAAGCTCGGGCCGTTGCGGTTTGGGCGCCGCATCTTCCGCCTTGGGCGCAAACGCCGCAGGCGGCGGCGGGGGCGTGATGCCCCGCAAGGGACTGAACAGGTTCCTCTCGGTTATGGCCTTTCCCCAAGCCGGCTCAAACGAGGGTGCGACCCTCTCTGCTTCTTCAGTCATCCTCGCCGCTTTCCCTTCCTCAAGCGGGTTATATGTCAACGCCCCGCGATGGAAGTTCCATATTAAGATTAACATAATCGCAATCAGAATTCCCAATACGGCCCGGCGTCTTATCATCTCTTTATAAGCCCCGTAATCACTACCTTCATGCGGAGCGTCTCCTCTCCGGGAAGGCCCGTGGTGGAGACGGAAAGCCTGTCTATCCTGACGAATTCGCCCCCCGAATCCACGGCCTTCAGAAAGTCGCTTACATGGCCGATTCCGCCCGTGCCTTCTATCTCAAGCGGGAGGGCGTAATAGCCGTTTTTGCCTTCTGAGGGCCGCGTCTTTATCGAAAGTATTTTAATGCCTGCGCGCTCGGCAAGGTCCTGAAGTCTGCCCTGCAGTTTTGCGACGGCAAGCGGCTCTTCCGGGACCTGCATCATGGTCTTTTCCATCGCATCGAGCCTTTTCCTTGCCTTCTCAAGCCCGGCCTGTGCCGCGGGCTTATCCATAACGAGGAGTTCGTTTTTCCGGAGTTCGGAGAGCCTGTCGTCAAGCTCTTCCCTCAGAGCGGTTCTTTTTTCGGAAACGGCCGGGCTTATGAAAAACACATAGACCCCCAGGACGAGCGCAAGGAGTCCTGCCGACAAAGCGGGCCGTTTCATCTTTCAATCTCCGCCTTGAACGAGAACCTCTCCATCTCGTCCTTTTTCGTCACGGCCGCGGAGTATTGCACCCCGTTAAACAGGGCCGATTTCTCCACAGGCTCTATGACCTCCGAGGCCCGCCTCGCCACCCCTTTGAATTCGACCCTTCCTGTTTCGTCCGCAGAGAACTCCGTAAGCCATGCGTCTTTTGGAAGGGCCTCGCTAAGCCCCCTCAGGGCAAGGACCGGCAGGTTCGCCCTGAGGCGGAATTCATTAAGAGAGCCTATCTTGTTTTCGATGGCATCGAACTCCCTTTTAAGCTCTAATATCCCGCCCGCCGTGCTCCTTATCTCTTCCGTGCGCGCCTCGACCCCCTTGAGGGCCTTACTGTCCTTGTAATACGCATAAAAGTCCGTGGATATGAGAAGGAAGACCGAAAGCGCGCTCAAGGCGCCGACCGCATAGGGATAATAGTCCTTCCTCCGGAGCGCAATCTCCTCGGGCGTGAAGTCGAAGTACATCTTCTGCCCCTTGCGGAGTGGCCGTGCCACCGCAGGGGCTCGCAGCCCCAATTTTGTGGCAGGCCGTGCCACGGCAACAAGGTTGGGGACGGATATGGCAAGGGTCTTTACGCTCAGGTCTCCTGCCGGCAATGTCCCTGCGCTGAATACGCCTCCCGGAAAGGTCTCCCTTAATTTTTCTATTTCCGCCCGAAGGCCGGTTTCCTCTAAAACCCTGAAATAAACGGGGAGGCCGTCTTTAAACCCGGCTATGTGGAATTTGCTCTTTGAGGGGTATACGAAAACAGCATTCGGGGCCGTCTTAAGCCTCATGAATTCGTTCAGGGCCTCGATGAACGAACATCTTACGCCGAGGAGCGCAAGCCCGGTATCTCTCAGGCATTCGGCGAGCCAGCCGAGCCGCTCCTTTCGCACGGCCATGACCAGATTAAGGGTACCCTCTTTGGAGGACTCAACCGTATGGAACCCGTAGAGGTATTCGTCCGGGGGGAGGGGGAGGTATTTTTCCATCTCGAAGGGGAGCGCCCTTGAGATGTCAAGCCTCGATTTAAGCGGTAGCCTTATGAAGTTATGCGTGAAGTCCTTGAAATCGAGTCCGAAGACGACCCCCTTGATGCCGAACTGTTTTTTCCATGTGAGGAGCGATTCTTTTATAAGGGCTATCCTCTCCGAAGGCGCATCCGGGAGTGTCAGTTCTTCGGACTTAAGCGCTTTTGTCAGCCCGCCGAAGGCCCATGGGAAGAACCCCTTCACGATGGAGACCCCGGCTGTAGAGTCCTCTATGCTAAGCCCCGCCGCTTTCAATGCTCTCTTTCCAGTAAAGGGTTTTAAGCTCAAGGCCTTTAAGACCGCTCACCCGCCTGACGGCGGCTGTGATTTTCACTGTCCGGCCGCTTTCCGGGATGCCCGCTTTTACCTCTATCCTGAAGGTTGAAGATGCAGTGGAAAAGGCCACGCCCGCGCCCGAAGGCGGAATCGCCCTCATGCCGCCCGCCTCTTTGGTCCTGAGCTTCATTACGGCCTCTACAAGGGCGGGGTCCATGCCCGAAAGCACGAGGACTTCGGCAGGGGCGGTGTTTATATTCACGCTTAGCCCGATGGTCGTTATAAGCGAAGAGATGCCTGAGATATCCTCTGCGCCGTAAAGGTATCCGGGCTTGAAGCCCTTTATGAGAAGGAGCTCTTCAGGCATATCGAGGGGCCTGTTTTTTGCCTGATAAGGCACATCGAGGTCCTCGTAGTAATCGCTCTCCGCACCGGAGAGCCTGTGGAGGTCGTCCGGCTGCAGCGCATGAACCCGCTTCACGCGGCGGCG
>CAZPPU010000073.1:0-1013 GCA_964588515.1 uncultured Nitrospirota bacterium | reverse complement strand
CGGGTCTTTCCAGTCCGAAAGGGCGTCTATGAGTTCAGGTATTGAGTCCTCCGGGATGCCGGCATGCTCAAAGAGGCTTTTAACGACCGGCTCTCCGATTGTGTTCAGGTTGAGTCTGGATTCTTCGTCCGAGATGTCCGTTTGGACCGTCATGGTCCCGTAGAGTTTTTCGCCCGAGACAGGCGGCCTTTCGGTATCGGTCCGGAATAGGCCGTCCTCGTCTTTGAAGTCCACGGAGAGGTCTTTGTCCGAAAGCAGATAGCCTGCGGCCTCTTCGTATGCGGAAAGCGCGGAGTAATAGGCAAGTGTCTCTTCCTTGAAGTTCCGTGCGCTTGCGTTTCCGAACCTCGTCGAAAGAAGGAGGTTCATCGCCACTACCGAAAGGAGCACCATCACCCAGAGGGTTATGAGGAGGGCGATACCCCTGTCTTGTCTCAAAGCTCCACCTGCGACACCCTGAAGACCTCGTCTATGGTCGTAACGCCCCGTTTGACCTTCTCAAGGCCGTCGAGCCTAAGTGTCCTCATGCCTGCCGAGACGGCCTTTTCCTTTATCTGTCTCGATGTGGCCCGGCCCATTATGAGTTCTCTTATTTCGTCGTCCATGACGAGGACCTCGAATATGGCGATTCTGCCCCGGTAGCCCGTCTGGAGGCACTGCTCGCACCCCCGGCCCCTCCAGAGGGTCGTCACATCGTGGCCGAGTTCCGACTTTATGTCCTCAGACGGGGTGTAGGATTCTTTGCAATGCGGGCAGACCTTCCGGACGAGCCTCTGGGCCATCACCCCGATGAGGGTGGAGGAGACGAGGTAGTTTTCCACGCCCATGTCTATGAGCCTTGTAACCGCGCTTGCCGAGTCGTTCGTATGAAGGGTGCTGAAGATGAGATGGCCCGTGAGCGCGGCGTGAACCGCTATGCCTGCGGTCTCGATGTCCCTGATTTCCCCCACCATTATGACATCCGGGTCCTGCCGGACGATGTGCCTGAGGCCGCTTGCAAAGGAAAGGCCGAT
>CAZPPU010000072.1:5292-8302 GCA_964588515.1 uncultured Nitrospirota bacterium | reverse complement strand
GGGGATTTGTCCAGAGCAGGTCTCCGTTGAATGCGTACTTAGCCGTTCCGCTTTCCCCAGTCATATATACGCCTGTGGCATCTGCTCGTATCCTGTCGTAATATATCCCGTTTGTCCATAGCTGATTGCCGTTCGTGTCATAAGCTATTGTGCCTGCGCTGCCAGAGACATAAACATTGCCTCCTTCGTCTACCCAGAGAGTCCATGCATGGCCGCCGTAGCTCCTGGTCCACAGCAGGTTGCCGTTGGGGTCGAACTTGATGGTTGTGTAATTACTATTCCCCGCTACGTAAGCGTTGCCGTCGCTGTCAATTGCTATCCCAATTGGGGAATCCGGAAAAGGTTGAACCCAGATAAGGTCGCCGCCAATATTGTATCTAGCAACGCAATATGTGGTGTATTCGCACCTTCCGGCTGCAAACACCGAATCTCCCCCAACCTCAAGCGTATTCTCAAAGGCAGAGGTCGGATCGGTGACTTTCCATAGGATATTGCCTTCAGAAGTATATTTTGCAAGGCCGCGTTCGGAAAAGCTATAGACCATACCGCTGGAGTCAGTTTTTACTACGCTGTTTTGGCCGTCGCTTGCCCCAGTTGCCCATTGGTATAATGGGTACTCAAACGAATATGCCTTTTGACAAATAAGGGTTGCACCCACAAGGACAAATAGTAACAACTTTTTCATACTAACCCCTCCTTCAATTTTCAGATGCTTCGTTAGCCAAGCCTTAAAGCTTGCAGACATCTAAACATACTACCGCCCCCCCCCGTCAAATTAAAAATCTTATGGGCTAATAAGGTCTGCTGTTATATTGGATACAGGCGCGGGTCAGCGCCCTATTAGGGCGGGCACTGGGCGCAGACGGATGTAAAGAGCGCGGTGGAAAGATACCGGTCGCCCCGGTCCGGGAAGATAACGACTATCACGCCTTCTTTTATTTCGCTTGAGACCTTCATTGCGACATGCATCGCCGCACCGCTTGACATCCCGACGAATATCCCCTCTTTTACGGCAAGCATCCTTGTTGCGTTGAACGCCTCGTCGTCGTTTACGGTATGCCGCTTATCGAGCGCCGAGGGGTTGAATATCCCGGGCACGATGGATTCGGACATGTTCTTGAGGCCCTGAATCCTGTGCCCCAAGACGGGCTCAACGCCGATTACCAATATATCCTTGTTGAACTCCTTAAGCCGCCTGCCTGCGCCCATGAGCGTGCCTGTCGTGCCCATGCCCGAAACGAAGTGGGACACCTTTCCGCCCGTCTGCTCTATGATTTCCCTGCCTGTGCTTTCGTAGTGGGCCAGGATGTTTGCCGGGTTGTCGAATTGGTTGGGCATGAAGTAATCCCCGTTCCCCTCGGCAAGGATTCTGTGCGCAAGCCTTATGGCGCCGTCCGTGCCTTCTTCGGAGGGGCTTAAGATGAGCTCCGCGCCGAATGCCTCAAGCACCCTTCGCCTTTCTATGCTCACACATGCGGGCATAGTGAGCTTCACCCTGTATTTTTTTGCGGAGGCGACCATCGCAAGGCCTATGCCGGTGTTTCCGGATGTGGCCTCAAGGATTATCTTGTCCCTTGTGAGCCTGCCTGCCCGCTCGGCCTCCTCGACCATGTAAAGGGCGATTCTGTCTTTGACCGAGCCTCCGGGGTTATTGCCTTCCAACTTTGCGTAGAGCTTCACCGCCGGGTTGGGGTTCATGCCCTCGATGAGGGCAAGCGGGGTGTTGCCTATCAAGCGGAGGATTCCCCTCCTGTTTGCGTCCATCCGTTTTTATATCAAAGGCGCACGGGGGCTGTCAAGTTTTTCGACCCGGATCCGGGATGGGTTTTGCGTTTTCTCTTCACAGAGACCTTAACCCTTGACAATTTGTATTCTTATTCTTACAGGGGCAGGAAGCCCCCTTTATCCGATGATTATCTCTCCGAGGTTTCCACCTCTGCCTTGGACTCGTAAAACTCGGCCTTGCCGTCGCCCCCTCCCTCTCCCGATGGAGAGCCCTTTCCCACCAGAGAAACCCCCCGCGTGGCCGTCCCTATGTCCTTGGCGTTCGTTTTTACCCTATAGACGCCCGAAAGCGGCTCGACTTCGAGCGGCCCAAGCTCCGAGGTGCTTCCGTAGACCGATATATCTTCCTTGCCGAGCGGAAGTCCTGGCAAGGACGAGGGCAAGCAACAACGAAAGGGTTTTAAGAGAGCGCTTAGGACATCGCATCCGCAATTATAAAACAGCCGTAGTCAAAGCACAAGGCGTCGCATATCCGGCTTTAAGCCGCGGTCTCTTTTTTGACGCACCTTGCGATTGCGCTTTTAAGCTCCGCAAGGTCTGCGGACTTTACTATGAAGGCATCGGAGGCCCAGCTCTGGAAATCCGACATGAATTCCTCGTAGGCGGTGGAGAGTATTATGCACATTCCGGGCCTCTGGGCCTTCATGCGCCTGAGGAGAGAAAGACCGGTGTCCTTCTGCGGGGTTCCTCCCGGGGACTCCGGCATTATGATATCGAGCGTGACGAGGTCGGGGCTTTGCTTTTCAAAAAGCTCCATAGCGTCATGGCCGTTTTTCGCCACCACGACCTCGTAGCCTTCCTCCTCAAGCTCCTCTTTATAGAGCCTGCAGAGGCTTTCTTCGTCTTCCACGACAAGGACCTTCGTCATAAGGCTACACTATCATAAGCAAAAAAGAAGTCAAGGGGACTGCGAGCCCCTGCTGTGGGGGCCATTGGCCCCCACACCCCCATCCTGCGAGCCTCTGCGATATTGCCCTGTGTTTACGGCGGGGAATAGGTTATGACTTTACCGGGGGGAGGGTCGAGCCTTTTTTTGCCTTTGTCTTTCGGGAGACCTTTACCTGGTGTTTTTTCCGTCCGCCTGCCTTGAGCCTTGCGCTCTTCTTCGGTTTTTGTCTCTTAAGCGCGGCCTTTTTGGCCTTCCCCGGTCTTTCGTCCGCATCCGGGTAAAGGCTTGGGTCGAACTCCGGGCCGAGGCCCATGAGCCAGCCTGCGGTTTGCCAGA
>CAZPPU010000072.1:0-5282 GCA_964588515.1 uncultured Nitrospirota bacterium | reverse complement strand
TTGTCCTTGAGCCTGCGCCCAACACGCAGGCATAGACGATGCCGTGCTCGGTCTCTACGGCCCCGACAAAACAGTGCCTTGCCCTATGGGTGTAGCCTGTTTTTCCGCCTAAAACATTGTCCGAGGCCCAGAGGAGCTTGTCCGTGTTCTCAACGAAGAGTGCCCGGCCCTGTCTGGTTATGACCCATGCGTCTTTTTTCCCTAAGATTTCCCGGATGAGGGGGTATTTGAGCGCCTCTGCCAAAATGAGGGCGAGGTCGTAGGCCGTCGTATACTGGCCCTTGCCCGGAAGCCCCGATGAGTTTATGAACCGGCTGTTCCATGCCCCCAGCGCAACTGCCTTTTCGTTCATGAGTTCGGCGAACCTGCGCTCCGAGCCTGCGGTCTCCTCTGCGAGGGCCACGGATGCGGAGTTCACGGACCTCATGAGCGCAAGGTGAAGGAGGTCCTCTACGGTAAGCTCGTCTCCGGGCTTCAGCCCCGGCTCCACGGAGCTTGTATAGGCCGCATTACGGCTCACCTTAACGACTCTTTCCGGCCCGATACCGTCTAAGACGACCATTGCGGTTACGAGTTTGGTAGTGCTTGCGGGCGGGAGTTTTTCCGTCGGGTTTTTGGCATAAACGATGGACCTATCGGAATCTATGACGACTGCGGCCCGGGCGGGTATGCGCGGCCCGGCAGACGAGCCGGAAACCGCAGTCAGGATTATCAGGACGGGAAGTATTCTTTGTGCAAGCCCTGCCGCATTCATCAAGTAAAAATAATAAACCATAGCGGCAGGCAATATCAATATCGCTTTCGCCGCGGGCCGTGCCCGCTCTAATCCTTGTACTCTTCGTATAACTCCCGGAACCGTTTATGGAGGTCTTTGAACGCATCGAGTATCCGGGGGTCGAAATGCCCGGGCATGGTCCTTCCGTCTCCTTCCGTGATTATCTTGAATGTCTTTTCATGACTAAGGGGCGGCTTATAGGGCCTTCTGCTCCTTAACGAGTCGTACTGGTCCACTATATTCATTATCCTCCCTTCGACCGGAATCTCCTCGCCTTTGAGCCCGTTTGGGTAGCCTCCGCCGTCCCATCTCTCGTGATGCGCAAGGGCTATCTTCTCCGCCATCCGGATTATCTGCGAAGGGGAATTGCCGAGTATGGCGCCGCCGATTGTCGGATGGGTTTTCATCAAGCCGAATTCCTCGGTATTCAGTCTTGCGGGCTTTAAGAGGATATCCGAAGGGACGCCCACCTTGCCGATATCGTGCATCGGGCTTGCATGGGATATAAGGTCTACATCTTCGTCCGGCCATCCGAGGGCCTTTGCGATTACCGAGCAATAACGGCCGACCCTCTCGATATGCGAGGCCGTATCCTCGTCCTTGAATTCGGCGACCCTCGTGAGCCTTTTGACGGTGTCTATATATGAGTCTTTCAGGCCTTGCGTCTTTTCCGCAACCTGTTCGTTGAGGATCCTGTTATGCTCCAGGAGGAAATCCTCGAACTCTTTTATTCTCAAGAGGTTCTTGGTCCGGATTAAAAGCTCCGTTTCGTCAATCGGTTTTGTAAGGAATTCGTTTGCTCCGAGCTCGAGGCCCTTGAGCTTGAAATCCCTGTCTCCCGAAAGCGCGGTTATCATGATGACCGGGATATGCCGGGTCTCCGGAGAGGCCTTGAGCCTCCTACATGCTTCGTATCCGTTCATTTCCGGCATCATGATGTCCAGAAGCACTAAGTCGGGCGAAAAGGATTTCGCCTTTTCGAGAGCCTCGATTCCGTTCACGGCCGATTCGAATATATAGTCGTTGCTCTTTTTAAGAATAAGCTCTATCAGTCTTATATTTTTCTCCTCATCGTCCACGATGAGGATTTTAGATTTCTTCTCCTGCCCTTCCATAACAACCTCCTCTACAGGGGTTACGCGGGGGCTCGTAGCCCCAATATCATCTCCCGTATATCTTCTATTTTTATGGGCTTTGCGATATACCCCCTAAAGCCCTGCGAAAGCAGTTTTTCCCTGTCTCCCTTCATCGCATAGGAGGTGAAGGCGACAATAGGTATATGGGCCGTAAGGGGTTCCGCTCTTATGAGCTTTGCGGCCGTAACCCCGTTCATGACAGGCATCTGGATATCCATGAAAATCATGTCCGGCAGGGTTTCCTTCGCTTTTCTTATGCCTTCTTCGCCGTTTTCCGCTTCTATCACCTCACAGCCTAAATTTCTCAGAACGAGCTTCAGAAGCTCCCTGTTGGGTTTGTTGTCGTCTACCACAAGTATCTTCTTTGACATGGCGTTTTCTTCATCGTCCAAGAGGGATAGTGAAGCTGAACTTGGAGCCTTTCCCCTGCTCGCTCTCAAGCCATATGCTTCCCCCGTGAAGCTCAACGAACCTCTTGCAGAGGCTGAGGCCGAGCCCGGTGCCGGAATATTTTTTTTCGTATCCTGTCTCGAGCTGTTGAAAGGGCTGAAACAGTTTTTTCCGGTCTTCAAGGGATATGCCGATGCCGGTGTCCGAGACGCTCACCTCTATATGGCCGCCGTCTTGCCCGGCCGTCTTCCTGACGGAGACGAGCACAGAGCCCCCGTCCGGGGTAAACTTCATGGCGTTACCGAGGAGGTTGAAAATCACCTGCTTGACCTTTCGCTCGTCCGCTCTGACAGCCCCGATGTCTGCGGGCACATCGGCGCCGAGCGTTATATTGTGCTTCGCCGCCTTTTCGACGAACATGACGAGACTGTTTTTTATGGTCTCTCCGATATCGAACCCGGAAAGCTCAAGCTCCATCTTGCCTGCCTCGACCTTCGATAGGTCGAGCAGGTCGTTTATGAGGTCAAGGAGGTGGTTGCCGCTTTCGTGGATATATTTCAGGTATTGGGTTTGTTCTTTGGACATCTGTCCTGCCAGCCCCCTAATCATCGCATCGGTAAACCCGATTATGGAGTTCAAGGGCGTCCTAAGCTCGTGGGACATGCCTGCAAGGAAATCCGACTTCGCCCGGTTTGCTTCCTCCGCCTCTTTGGTTTTAAGCGCAAGCTCTTCCGCCGCCTTCTTGGAACCTGCGAGCATCTCGGCCCAGCGGTATGCGAAAAAGCCCCCGACAACGAGCAGGAATCCGGTTATGGGAAAAAGCCATAAACTTACCCTTCTAACGGGCTCAAGAACGACGCTCACGGGCTTGTCAACGATTACTCCCCAACCCCATTGTCTTACGGGGTGATATGCGGAAAAAACAGGTCCCCGCCCTTCATGGCCGGTTGTCTCCTCGAGGCCTTTCTGCCCTTTCATTACTTTTCGGACCGCAGGGATGCCTGAAAAATCTACGATTCTGTCCAAGGTATAGTCCGGGTGATGGATGAGATGTCCTTTTTTATCCACCACATATATATGTCCTTCGCCGAGCTCGATACCCTTTAGGACATCTTTCAGGTAATCCGCCTCCGGCTGCATGGCGAGGATTCCTATGACCTTCCCTTCCGACCTTATCGGGACGGCTATGGCAAAGATGTACCGCAGGGGTTTTGCTCCCCTGATGTAAAACTCCGACACATACGGCGTCCAGCCCTTCGATACGCCTTTATACCAGTCCTTATCCGAACGATCCCCTCCGTGAACCGCCATGACAACGGGATAATCGGCGATTATTATCCCGCGGGGGTTTGTCATGAACAGTCTCTCGATGTTGCGGGAATTGTCGATGAAAAGTTTCAGGTGCCTGGTCATCTCTTTTACATCTCCCCTCTTTATGGCGCTTAAAAGAAGTGGCCTTGTAACGAATATCTCTCCGATGCTTATATGGCCCTGTATCCGCTCCTCGATATATCGGGCCGAGGATGCGGAGAGCCATCCCATCTCCTGTATCACTCTATTGTGAAGGGCGGCAGTAACCGAAAACTTTACGAAAACGGCAAGGGCAATAAGAGGAACCGCCGCTATAAAAATACCGGCAAGGATAATCCTCCATCTCTCCTTTAAAACCCACTCCTTCACGGCGCCTTATAGAGTTCCTTTCCCGACAGCGGTTGCAAAAAATTCTTCATTACAATCTTAATAGCACATAAAGGTTGCCCTGTCAACAGGAAGGTACAGAAAAATATGCAGGGGCTCGTAGCCCCCTTGACGCAGGGGCTCGTAGCCCCCTTGAAACCGGGCCATGGATTCTTTATGCTAATAAGAAAGCCCGGAGGTCTCTATGGAATGCGCAATGAAGAGCAATAAAAGGCGCTGTAACTGCACATACGAGCCGTGCCCGAGGAAGCACAAGTGCTGTGAGTGCCTTCATTATCACAGGGAGTCCGGCGAGCTTCCTGCCTGCTTCTTCAGCGCGGAAGCCGAGCGCACATACGACAGGAGCATCGGGAACTTCATAAAGACGCAGGGTCAATGACCCTTTCCTAACGGTATTGGAGCCCAATCGCAAGGGAGGGGGTGTGTCGCTGAGGGCCGTGCCTCGCCGGTGTGGTGGAATTGGCAGACGCGCCGGACTCAAAATCCGGTGAGGGAAACCTCGTGGGGGTTCGACTCCCCCCACCGGCACTTTAAAAATTGCTACTGCATGTCTCCAAGCAGGCTCTGGAGGACGGCTACCCCTGCAATCGCCGCGGTCTCCGCCCGGAGGATTCTTTCTCCGAAATAAACCTTTTTAAGCCCCGCCCGCACGGCCGCCTCCGCCTCCTCCGGCGTAAACCCGCCCTCCGGGCCGACGAGCAGGAAGACAATGAAAGGGTCATTGACCCCTTCTCCCAAAAGGTCTTCAACCGCCTTTCTAATGCTTACTCCTCCCTCCTCATAAAGGACGATGCCCTTAAGCGGAGGTGACGCAGAAGAAAAAAAATCCATAAGCCCGACCGGGTTTTGGATTTCGGGGACAACGGTCCTTCCGGACTGTCTTGCGGCCTCGACGGCTATCTTCCGCCAGCGGGAGAGCTTTCCGGTCTCTCTGACCTCGGTCCTTTCCGAAATCACCGGGATTATCTCTTTGACTCCCAATTCCGTCGCCTTCTGGATTACGAGGTCCATCTTCTGCCCTTTAAGGAGCGCCTGTAGGAGGGTAAGCCCGAGGGGGGATTCGGTCTCCGGATGCAGGGTCTCTTTAATGAAGGCCGTCGCCTCTTTTCTGCCCGTCTCCGTGATTACGGCCCTGTATGAATTGCCCGCCGGGTCGAAGAGCGTAAGCTCATCGCCCCGTTTGCACCTGAGGACCCTGAGGATGTATCTCGCCTCCTTGCCCGTAAGCCGCACCTCTTTGTCGGGAACTGATGGTATGAACAGTCTCGGCATTTTATTCTTGC
>CAZPPU010000071.1:1787-8338 GCA_964588515.1 uncultured Nitrospirota bacterium | reverse complement strand
TGCCGTAAAACGGGAAGTAAAGCTCGTTAAGCGCCGGCGCCCTGAAGCCCGTGCCCCAGCTTGCCTTAAGCCTCAGAGGCTTAAGCCCGTAGAGGATGCCGAGCCGGTAGGTTGTTTTTCCGCCGAAGGTCTCGTGCTTGTCGTACCTAAGGCCCGCATTCACTACGAGACTGTCCTCGAGGAGCTTGAGCTTGTTTAGGACATAAAACGCCTTGTTGTCCACCGAGGCCTCGAAGTTCCCCTTGTTCCTGCCCCTTTCTTTTCTGTATTCCGCGCCGCCCACAAGCGTATAGGTGTCCGAGACGGTGAAGTCGTTTTGCCAGTCTATGGCCTCGATGCCGGTTACGATGTCTGCATTGTTGAACGCAGTATCCGGGTCCCGGTGCCTTTCCGAGGTCCGTTCGGTGGAGGCCGTAATCGTCTGCTTCCAGACATCCGAGGCGTAAACGGTCTCTTTGAGAGAGAGCATGTAGGTATGTCTCCTCTGGATGTAGTTGGAGTCGTCCTCGGCCCTCTTAGCCACGAAGTCGAAGCCGTCGAGCTCTATGCGGTCGTAGACATACTTGGCTGTAAGCTCGATGTCGTAGATGTCTTTTCTGAGCCCGAACTTGCCTGAGACCCCTGCATTCTTGTACCCGTCTCTTTCCTTGCCGCTTTTGGCAGCGGAGATTCCGTCGGTCTTAAGATAGGATGCCGAAAGCCGGTAGTCGAAGTCCTTCAGGCCTCCCGCGACCGTAACCGAGGGCTTGTATGTGCCGTATGACCCCCCTCCAAAGGAAAACTCCGCCTTCGGCTTTTTGCCGGGGCGCAACGCCCCTCTTTTGGTGATGATGTTTATCACGCCTGCCATGGCCTCAGAGCCGTAGACCGTGCTCTGCGGGCCTTTGACGATTTCTATCCGCTCTATATCGTCCACGGAAATCCACGAGAAGTCCATGCTACCCGTGGTCGTGCTTTTGACCTTTACCCCGTCTATCATGACGAGGGTCTGGGAGGAGCCGCCGCCCCTTAAAAATATGCTTGCCAGAGTGCCCTCGCCCCCGTTTTGGATGACGGTAAGCTCCGGGATGCTCCTCATGACATCGGGCAGGGTCTCGACATTCATCTTTTCGATGTCCTCTTCCCTCACTACAGTTACGCTTCCCGTTGCTTCTTTCTCAGGCTCGGGGAGCCTCGTTGCGGTTACGACGATTTTTTTTTTTTATTGAGAGGGCGCCCACCGGGATTTCGCCGGCTCCATAATCCCTGGCCTTGCCGGCCCCTCTTCCGCCCATGCCGGCCATGCCGGATGAATGAGCAGAAGCAAGGCCAGCGCTCCGAAGATAAACCTCTCCATTTGAAACCTCCTCTTCCCTCGAAGAGCCACCGGCTCTTTTCTCTGGAATTCGAGTGTTAGAGCCAAGTGGCTTGGTTTAGAGCCATCCGTGAGTTCCTGACTTGGGAGGGGACAGTGTCCCCTGCCAAATAGTTTTCAACCCTATTTCGCAGAGGCCCAGTAGCCCCCTCCTCCCCCTTCACAGTTGCGGGGCAGTTCCCGGTTCTCACGGGATTCCTCCCGGATGTCTCTTTAAGCCGCCAAAGGCGGCTGTTCTTTCGCAGGGGCTCGTAGCCCCTTATTCCTCATAGCTTATAAAGACGCCGCTTCCGTTTTCTCTGATGCTCAGGCTTGTGTCGAATGCCTCTTTAAGAAGCGTGCCGCTAAGCATTTCCCGGGGCGTGCCGTCTCCGAGAAGTCTTCCTTCCTTAATGACCATCAGTCTTCTAAAGCGTTGTGCAAGGTTTATATCGTGAAGCGCCATGACAATCGTAATCTTCTTCTCCCTGTTGAGCCTCTCAAGCAGTCTCAAGAGCTCAAGCTGATATTTTATATCCAAGTTGGCAAGCGGCTCGTCCAATAAAAGTATACCTGCGCCCTGAACGAGCGTCATTGCTATGAACGCCCTTCTTCGCTCGCCTCCGCTTAAGTTTGAAATAAGAGCGTCTTTTTGCTCCCTGAGGCCGACCATTTCCAATGCCTCATTCACCGGGGTCGCAGACCCCTTATCGCCAGCGCTCGCAGCGCCCTTGCGTGGGGGCTCGTAGCCCCTATAGGGGTAAAGCCCCATAGAGGCGATTTCACTTACGGTAAACGGCGCGCTCATGTCGAGAACCTGAGGAAGGTATGAAATAAGTTTTGCCCGGTCCTTATGCCTCAAAGAGCCTATCGGTTTTCCCCAAAGCATAGTTTGTCCGTGTGCGGGCTTCAGTATGCCGGAGAGGAGTTTGAGGAGCGTTGATTTCCCGGAGCCGTTTGCCCCTAAGATACAGGCATATTCGGCTTCATTAAAGGATAAATCCATGTCTTTTATAAACGGGGTCTCCGAGTACGAAAACGAGACCCCCTCAAGTCCCAATATCGCAGGGGCTCGTAGCCCCAATAACGCAGGGGCGCGCCGCCCCTTATCCGATGACATCGCGCCTCCTCAAGAGATAAAGGAAATACGGAGCGCCCAAAAGCGCGGTAACTATCCCGGAAGGTATCTCCACCGGCTGGATGACGGTTCTTCCGACGGCGTCGGAGACTATAAGGAGTATGCTTCCGGCAATGCCTGACGAAGGGACGAGTTTGCGGCTGTCGTTTCCCACGAAAAACCTGCTCACATGGGGCATGAGGAGACCGACGAAGCCTACCATCCCTCCGAGCGAGACGGATGCCGCGGTCATAATGCCTACGGAGATGAAAAGAACGGTCGTCTCCTTCCGGGGGGAAAACCCGAGGCAGTGCGAAAGCTCATCCCCGAGTATGAGGCTGTTAAGGGCGTCTGCCCTTTTTAGCGATATGAAGATACCGATAAATATGAATGCCGCTCCGTATGGTATTAAAGACCAGTCCGCCATGCCCAAATCCCCGAACATCCAGAGGACCGCCCTCTTCATCCCCTCGCCCGATGATATGCTCATTAAAAGCATAAGCATCGCTCCAAGCAGAAACCCCACGCCCACACCTGCAAGCAAAAGCCTCTCGGGCCAGAGCCCGCCCCTCCTCCATCCCATGACCCCGACTAAAAGCCCCGTAGCCATAACGCCTATGAATGCAAACACGGGTATGGTAAAGGGACCAAGAAATACGGCGCCCGTCATGATCGCCCCGCCGGCCATAAGCGTTGCACCGCTTGAAAGCCCTAATATGTAAGGGTCGGCAAGCGGGTTTCTGAGCATGCCCTGAAGCACCGCACCCGATGCGCCTAAAGCCATGCCCATGAGCATTGCAACGAGCACCCTCGGAAGCCTTATGGAGACGAGGATCTCTCTTTCGGTTCCAGTCATCGAAACAGGGTTTATCGGCTTAGGGCATAAGAAAAGCGAAACGCCAAAGACCGTCATAAGGGCGAGGCTTAATAAAAATAGGGGGTACGACCCCCCGCGATATAGGGGCTTCGAGCCCCCGCGATATATCATCTCCGCAACGCCTCTTCAAGCTCCTCTATGCCCTGCGTAAGCCGCGGACCCAGTCTGTAGAGGCTGTCGCTCAGGAAAAAGACTTTTTTATCCCTAACCGCAGGCGTGCTTTTGAGCCTCTCTAAAAGCCTTTCCGATAATTGCCCGATATCCTCACTGCTCATCCCGCCCCCGATTAGGATAATATCCGGCGCCTGTCTTATGACCTCCTCGACGGAATACTTCGGATAGGGGCTACGAGCCCCTGTGATATAGGGCGCCACGGGCGCCTGCGATTTTGAGGACACGACCCCCTGCATGGATGCGATGTTTATATAGCCGAGCAGGGTTATTGCATCGTCGATTGCAGTTCCAAAGCCCGCGACCATCAGAGGCTCGGGCCAGACTATGAATAAGACCCTTTTGCCCGGCTTATCTCCGCCTTGAGACTTTTCAATCGAAGCCGAAAGCCTGCCGGCAAGCTGTTCCGCTTCCTTTTCTGCGCCGAGCGCACTGCCCAAAGCCCTCAGCTCATCGGGAAGTTCATGGATCCTCCTTGCCCTGAGCACATAGGTCTTTATCCCGAATGCCCTTAATCTTTCTTCAAACTCCTTGGGGTTTCCGTCCGTAGTCATCACGACGATATCGGGCTTGAGGGAAACGACCGCCTCCAGCGAGGGGTTTGACATCCCGCCTATCTTGGGTTTTTTATTTGCCTCTTCCGGATAGTCGCAGAATGTGGTCACGCCTGCGATCCGTTCGGAAAGCCCCATGCCGAATAATATCTCCGTTACATTCGGCGCAAGAGAGATTATCCTCTCGGGAGGCACAATCTCTTCAGCGCCGGATAAGAAAGGGGCAAGGCATAAAATGACAATCAGCGCAGTCGTTTTAAACATAGGGGCACCTTCCGTTTATGAGCTTAACGACAGGCGCTCCGTCCCAGAACTCGATGATATTCAGGCAGGCCCAGTCCTGCTCTACTCTGAAGATGTTTTCAAGCGGGATACCGAGGAGCGCGCAGAGGACGACCCTGTTTACCCCGCCGTGGGCGACTATGGCGATGGACTCTCCGTCATTGTGCAGAGCAAGCGTTTCATCGAGAGCCTTCAGCGCCCGCTCTTTCAGCTCAAGCGTGCTTTCTCCGCCGACAGGACTGAATGAGAGGGGGTCTTTCGCCCATGAGGAAAACGCATCCGGGTATTTCTCTTTTATCTCATCCCAGCTCATGCCTTCCCATGCCCCGAAATTCCTCTCCCTGAAAGCGGGGACTATTACGGGGTTCAATGGGCCTGCAATAATCCCGGCGCTCCTTACCGCCCTCGTAAGATCCGATGTATAGACCGCTTTAAGCGGCTCTTTAATCATCAGCGCGGCCTTTTTCATCTGCTCTTCGCCCCGCGGAGAAAGCGGGACATCCAAGTGGCCCTTGTAGCGTTTCGCCTCGGCCCCTTCGGTCTCCCCGTGCCTTATCAGATATAGAGTCATGGCCATGCAAGCGCCGTGAGAAGATAAATTATTTCCGATAGTTCGCCTACTGCGCCCAATGTGTCGCCTGTTAGCCCTCCGAACTGTCTTTCGGAGAGCCAAACCCAAAAGAGGCCGAACAAATAAAGGACGACAAAGATGCCCGCGGCCAAAAACGCCAACGCCCCGGCCGCCTTAATCGCAATCGGGACTCCGGCGATTACAAGCAAGACGGAAGTGGCCGCAAAAAACTCTCTCAAGCCCGTTCCCGCTACGAATATATTCCCGAGGCCGTCCTGTCTTGCGGGCCTTCCGTGCGCCATCGCAACGACCATCGCCCACTTAGAAAACACCGGCATATAAAGAAGGGCTATAAAATAAAACCTGCTGTCTGAGAGTCCGCTCAATAGGGCAAATTTAAGAACCTGCGAGAGCGTGATTGCGACTACCCCAAGCGGGCCTGTCCTTCCGTCTTTCATCACAGAAAGTTTTTCCTGCCTGTCCCCTCTTTTTGCCACGGCATCGAATGTATCCGATAGCCCGTCGAGATGAAACCCGCCCGTGATGACGACATACGCCGTCAATATTAGTGCGGCGCTCACACCGGGCGGAAAGACCCTCCCAAGAAAATAAGCGACAAGCACGAGGATTACGCCCTGAACAAGCCCCGCAAGCGGGAAGGCGGCAATGCAGGCGGCCATTTCCGCCTTGGATGGCAGTTTTCCTCTCATGGGGATTATCGTCAGAAACTGCAAAGCCGTAATAAAATTTTTCATGCCTTTTTTCGGGGGGCCTACAGGCCCCCCGCACCCCCTGTGCTTACGCTTGCCTCTCCGAATGTCGCCATCTCCTTGTATATCTTCAGCCCGGCCTCGATAAGGAGCATCGCAAGGGCCGAGCCCGTGCCCTCTCCGAGTCTCAGGTCGAGGTTTAAAATAGGCCGGAGGCCCATCTTTTCGAGCATCGCCCTGTGCCCTATCTCCTGCGAAAGATGAGCCGAAAACATGTAGTCCTTTACCTTAGGCTCAAGGCAGTAAGCGATGAGCGCGCCTGCCGTGGAGATGAACCCGTCAACGACCACGGGGATTTTATTGGCCGCGGCTCCGAGGCATATGCCTGCAATTCCGCCTATCTCCGCGCCCCCGACCTTTGCGAGGACATCAAGCGGGTCTGCCGGGTCGGGGCGGTTAAGGCCGATGGCCTTTTCGATGACATTCATCTTGGTCTTCAAGGCCGCATCCGTAATGCCCGTGCCTCTGCCCGTAACCTCTGCCGCCGGCCTGCCGGTAAGCACGGAGGCTATTGCGCTTGAGGGCGTTGTATTTCCGATGCCCATGTCCCCGGTCCCGAAGAGGGGGCAATGCCCCTTCTTTTTATATTTTTCCGCATATTCACAGGCAAGCCCTATTCCTGCCTCTACAGACCTTTCGGCCTCCTTTCTTGTCATTGCCGGGCCTTTGAGCATGCTTTTTGTGCCTGAGACGACCTTCTTTGAGATGAGGCCCCCGGTTGCGCCGAAATCATAGTCCACGCCGATATCTATTACTGCGACATCTGCGCCCGCATGCCTTGCAAGCACATTTATGCCTGCGCCCCCGCGGAGGAAATTAAGGACCATCTGAGGGGTTACTTCCTTTGGAAACGCGCTCACATTATTTTCAACAACA
>CAZPPU010000071.1:382-1777 GCA_964588515.1 uncultured Nitrospirota bacterium | reverse complement strand
GGTCTCCTGCAAATGTGAATATGACCTTTTTACTTAGAGACGGCATCATCTCGCCGGTGATTGAGACGAGCCTTTTTGCGAACTCCTCGAGCATGCCCAGACTGCCCTGAGGCTTTGTGAGGTTGTCGAGTCTTTCCTGCGCCTTAAGGGCCAACCCCCCGTCTACGGCCGTAATCTTTTTCAATGTCTCTTTAATCATAAGCCTCCCTTTTTTAATCAGGCAGGGGCCACTGGCCCCTTTATATTCACCGGTATGCCCGAGACCACCATGTAGACCTCATCCGCAATACCTGCCACCTTTTGGTTCATGACGCCTGCAAGGTCCCGGAACCTTCTTGCGGTCTCGTTTTCCGGCACGATGCCCATGCCGACCTCGTTTGAGACGATAAAGACGAGCGAGTCGGTCTTCCTCATGGCCTCTATGAGACCTTCCACATCTGCGCTTTCCGAATTGGCAAGCCAGAGCGTGAGGCAGTCGATTAAAATCACGCCGTACCGACCGCCGAACCGGTTAAGAAGAGGCGCAAGCTCTCTTGGCTCCTCGAATGTCTCCCATTCCGGGCCGCGGGCATCTTTGTGCATTTTTATTCTCTGCCTCATTTCCTCATCGAGGGGCTCGGCCGTTGCGACGAACGCCTTCCTGCCGGAGACCATGGACGCCTCGCTCAGAGCAAAGGAGCTTTTCCCTGACCTCGCCCCGCCCGTTATAAATACAATTCCCTTGCGTGGGGCCATTGGCCCCCCGCGCCCCCCATCCTTCAACGCCACACCTCCTTATCGCAGGGGCTCGTAGCCCCCCCCATAAATAAAAATCCCGACGGCGATACACCATCGGGATTGCACCCTGATTCGCTTCATCCCTTAGAACCCTTCTTCAGCCGAGAAGGGGTCAATGACCCTTTTAGGTCACTGACTTTGCGCAAGGGCTCGTAGCCCCTTGCGGAGTGGCCGTGCCACCCTGCGGGCAGGTCTTCTGGCTTCCGGTTCGGGGGGCAGGGCCCCCACCCTACTTACCGGCCTTCCCGGTCACTCCGACCAGTGGCCTTTGGCTTTCGTCCCCGGTTACAGCGGCGGGACCGCTCCCGTTTAATGGGTCATTGACCCCGGGATTCCCTATTAAGCCCCGAAGGGCACCCTGAGACTATTTAACACGATGCGCGGGGTTAAGTCAACTGGTAAAATATAAAGATGAGGGATGAAAAGAAATTCAAGACCGCTGTTTTGTTTGCCTTGGTCCTTTGTCTTCTCGTAATCGCCTACAATGTGGCCGGCGAGTTTTTCATCCCGGAGATAGAGGGATATCTTAAAAGGCGCATCTACTACGAGCGGGTCATTTCCCAAAAGGGCCTGAGCATGCACGAGGCATCGTACTGGAGGGAGAAGAAAGAGTAATTA
>CAZPPU010000071.1:0-360 GCA_964588515.1 uncultured Nitrospirota bacterium | reverse complement strand
CGTAGCCCCTTTATACCGAGTTCGACAAGCCTCTTTCTCAATCCATTTATTCTGTCCCTCAGTGTGGCGGCCCTCTCGAAGTCCAAGTCTTTTGCGGCCTCCCGCATCTCGGCCTCAAGCCCCTTTAGGGTCTCCTCGTCCGCGCCGTAGGGGGCCTTTTCTTCCTCGACCACCGGCACTGTCCAGTAATCGGATTCGTAAATGGAACTCAGGATGTCTTTTATGTTGCTTTTGACGGTCTCCGGTGTGATGTCCATCTTTCTGTTATATTCCTCTTGGATGGCCCTTCTCCTTTGGGTCTCATCGAGGGCCTTTTTCATCGAGCCCGTAATGTTATCGGCATACATAATCACCGTGCCA
>CAZPPU010000070.1:7397-8358 GCA_964588515.1 uncultured Nitrospirota bacterium | reverse complement strand
GCTCTTCTTGCGTGAATTCTTAGGCCGTATTTTCTCCATTCTCCGGGCATATTCGGCTTCAGGTTCATGCACTGAGGGAAAACCGTCCATCCATGACAGATCTTTTCCAATTACCAATTCTTCCATTGTTGCATGATGGGTGTTGGTCATCGGTATTAGGCGCATTTGAAAACAATGGCTGCGAGCCATTTCCTTAACCTCTTCTGCATTATCATAAGTCATCAAGAAATCGCCCTTTAATGTCTCACATACGGCAAACAACCGCTTGTGTTCGAGACCGTAATGTTTATATAAACGTTTGCCGGCTTTTTTCCCGCCGGCAGTATAGGGAGGGTCTATAAAGGATATTGCATCGTGCCTTTTGGCGAATTCCTTCATCACCTTTAAGCCGTCGTCGTAACGAAAATCGATTCTGTCAGCGATTTGATTCAGGTTCAGAAGCCTCTTGGAGATAGTTGCAGGGTACCAACGCGAATGAATGCCCTTACCATTTTCTCCATACTTTAGAAATCCTGCCCCCTCAGCCAAAATTCCGCCATGGAATGTTCGATTCTTAAGAATTGTTTGAAATGCTTTTTCCCTTCTGGTTGCCGGAGTGCTTTTGATTTCATTTATCACAGCTTCCTTAGATAATTCAAAATTAAGAACCCTATTAGCGAGCCATTCAGCATCACCGGTAACAATGGATTCCCAGACTGCTGCAATCTCGTCATCCAATTCAACCATGACAGACTTTTGAACCAGATTTTCAAAAAGAGCGGTCAGGCTAATAATCCCGCCTCCCGCAAACGGTTCGATAAGAATTTTTGGCTTCGGATACATGGTTGAGACCCAGTGTCTGAATGTCGGTACAAGCCATGTTTTACCGCCGGGATAGCGAAAAGGGCTTCGTTGCGGAACGGAAGCAACGTTCACAGGTTTAGGCATTTCAATTCTTTCGGATAGATCAGGGAATAATAGC
>CAZPPU010000070.1:0-7387 GCA_964588515.1 uncultured Nitrospirota bacterium | reverse complement strand
TGAACGTTTTTGTATATCTGAGGGAATAAAAGAGCTTGCTTATTTGTTATCATTTCAGAAGGGCCTCTCAATTGTCTTGTTTACTGGCGGGGTTTCAATCTGCTCATCGAGTTTCCCCTGAAGCAGCTTAATGAAATCGTCAATTTTTCCGGGTAATGGTTTGGTAATCGAAAGAAGCGCAGGCTCAAACTCGGTAAAGACCTCGTCTACCTTCTTGAGAGAATATCTCCCCGTCGCACAGCCTTTTTCTTTAATCAATTCCAAATCATAAATGAGCCATGCAATATCTGCTCTTGATTTAGCGACTTTCTTTAAGCTGGGCAGAGTAGCAAAGAAACTCTTATTCAATGCAACGGCAATCTTCCTTTCCCAACTATGGAGGATTCCACCCTTAAAGAGAAGTTGCGGTGCAAGTCTTTTCCGAGAAGATGAAAGGTAATCCGGCCGAGGGTAGTTAGGCTCTTTAGACCAATCCATTGATGCTCGACCTTTCGGGTCTTTCATGAAGTATTCAAACGGGTCCCGTACATTCCCGGAAATATATACCGCTTGAACTTCGAGAGCGCCAAAATCGTATATCTTTCCTTTGTCGTCATACGCGACGAGTACAACATCAATATTCCCCGCAGACTTTCCCTGCGAGTCGCTTAACCGAACCTCTGTTAGAGAACTCCAAGTCGCATCTTCTTTAAAAAAGAAGGAAGCGGCATCATCGGTAATAAGCCAATCTTCACGAAATCTAATGGGGCACGTGATTACCGGCTTATTTTCATGATAAACACTACATACGCCAAGAGGGTCTTTCGCCTTATCTTTAGTGCAATTCGGCACTTTATTGTTAAAGGGGCACAAACGATGCGACCGATATCTATCGGCTTTTTCTGAATGGTCCGATGTCAAATGGCCGAAGACCTCTGCCAGAGGCTGTCCTGTATTTGCCATGGAAATTATCCCCTCAATAATTACTTTGTAACATGTGGTATCTCGTTAAGAATTATAAAGGAAAGCAATGCCTTTTTGCACCTTATTTATGGCGATGAGACGATGTCCCTGCAAGTTCTTGAAGCAGGAAGCGACCCCGCAACCCCCTCCCAAAGACAAAAAACAGGCGGATTAGTCCAGAAGGGGGGGTCTTTTTCAGGCAGGGCTCTATTCCCTTGACGGTGTAACGGTCCTATAAGATGCCGGGCAGGAGGTTGCAAAGAGCCGGTCGTAAGGGTATAATGCATTATGTCTTTTCCAATCCACAGGCCGAGGAGACTGAGAAGAAACGAGACCATCCGGAAGATGGTCAGGGAGACGTCTCTCAGTCCGGACGACTTCATCTACCCCCTGTTTGCCACCTTCGGAAGGAATGTAAGGAAGGAAATCTCCTCGATGCCCGGCTGTTATCAGGAATCCGCAGACCGGCTGGCGAAGCACGCAAAAGAGGTCGCCTCGCTCGGAATACCGGCGGTCCTCCTTTTCGGCATACCCGAGCATAAGGACGAACTCGGCAGTTCCGCTTATTCCGGCAAGGGCGTGGTCGAGCAGGCGATAAAGGCCATAAAAGACAAAGTCCCCGGGCTTTTCGTGATAACCGATGTCTGCCTCTGCGAATACACAAGCCACGGCCACTGCGGTGTGATAAAAAAAGGCGAGGTCTTAAACGACCCCACGCTTGAGCTCCTTGCCAAAGAGGCCCTCTCGCACGCCCGTGCGGGCGCGGACATGGTTGCGCCTTCGGACATGATGGACGGAAGGGTGAGGGCGATAAGGCTTGCCCTGGATAAAGAAGGGTTTTCGGACATCCCGATCATGAGCTATGCGGTAAAATACGCCTCGGCCTTCTACGGGCCGTTCAGGGAGGCCGCGGAGTCCACACCCAAGTTCGGGGACAGGCGCTCATACCAGATGGACCCCCCAAACAGGCGGGAGGCCCTTAAGGAGGCCGCAGGGGATATAGGAGAGGGCGCAGACATCGTGATGGTAAAACCCGCGCTTTCATATTTAGATATAATCTCCGATGTGAGGCGGGCCTTCGATGTGCCGGTTGCCGCTTATAATGTAAGCGGAGAGTATTCCCTCCTTAAGGCCGCGGGGAAATTGGGCTGGGTGGACGAGCAAAGGGCGATGATGGAGATTTTAATCTCGATAAAGCGCGCAGGCGCAGACCTCATACTCACCTACCACGCAAAAGAGGCCGCAAAGATTCTCACATCATAGCGAGCGCCGTAAGCATCCCCACGGACCAGATTATATCGAGCGGCAGGTGCATCTCGACCGTGGAATCGAAAAGGAGCGAGGCCCTTGCCGGGAATTCCTCATCCCCAAGCCAGAGGATTAATGTAACAGGCGCCCTCGGAAGGGGATACAGCTCCAAAGAGGCGTCTCCGTAAGAGAGCGTTTTTCCGCCGAGGGCAAGGCCCTTTTTCATGAAGCCCTCCTTGTCGCCGTAGAGCCCTGAAAGCCTCTCAAGCGGGAGGACATGCGTGCCCCTGAAAAACTGCGCTCCGCCTTTTACATCCTCAGGCTTTAGGAGCCTCCCTGAAAGCGGGATGTCTTTTGCGTTTACGAGATACCAAAGGAGAGCGGGGTTAAGGAAATACCCGGACTTCTTAATGAGCGCATCCGCCCCGGGGCTCAGGCCCTTTATCTGCATCTTCTCCGGCAAGACCGCAAAATCGGCTCCGAGGGACTTTATAAGATAGCCTTCTTCATAGGAGACGGACGCCCTTTTGCAAACATCCTCCGGCTCGATGCCCGAAAGGATGTCCCATGCCTTTTCCTCGCCCGACATGGTCTATGATATCATGTCCGATATCATACCGATTGGCGGAGGGGGAGGGATTCGAACCCCCGGTAGAGTTGCCCCTACAACGATTTTCAAGACCGTCGCCTTAAACCGCTCGGCCACCCCTCCACAGAGTCTATTATAACGGATTCTTCCCATGTGGCAGGGCTCGTAGCCCCTTAGGCGGTCTGCTTTTCGTAGATGAGGACGGGCTTTTCGTTCTTGAGGATCACATCGTCGGTGATGAGGCATTCTTTTATGCCCGTCTGGGAGGGTATGTCGTACATGACATCGAGCATCGTCTCTTCGAGGATGGCCCTGAGGCCCCGCGCTCCGGTCTTCCTCCGGATGGCTTTCTTTGCGATGGCCGAAAGCGCGGAGTCCGTGAACTTGAGCCTCACGCTGTCTATGCTGAGGAGCTTCTGGTATTGCTTCATGAGGGCGTTTTTGGGCTCCGTGAGGATTTTCACAAGGGCGGCCTCGTCGAGCTCATCGAGGGTTGCAACCACAGGGAGCCTCCCCACGAACTCCGGTATGAGGCCGTATTTTATGAGGTCCTCGGGCTCCACAAGCTCAAGGAGCGAGCCTATGCTCTTTTTGCCGCCTGCCGCCGGGACGGAGCCGAAGCCCACGACCTTGTCGCCCGTGCGTTTTGCGATTGCGTCTTCGAGGCCCACAAACGCCCCGCCGCAGATGAAGAGCATGTTTGCCGTATTGACCTGTATGTACTCCTGATGCGGGTGTTTCCTTCCGCCCTGAGGCGGGCTGTTCGCCACCGTGCCCTCTATTATCTTGAGGAGGGCCTGCTGGACGCCCTCGCCGGAGACATCTCTCGTGATGGAGGGGTTGTCGGATTTCCTGCTTATCTTGTCTATCTCGTCTATGTAGACTATTCCCCGCTGGGCCTTCTCTATGTCGTATTCCGCGGCCTGAAGGAGCTTGAGTATTATGTTTTCCACATCCTCGCCGACATAGCCGGCCTCGGTGAGGGTGGTGGCGTCGGCGATGGTGAAGGGGACATTAAGGAGCCTTGCGAGGGTCTGCGCAAGCAGGGTCTTTCCGGTGCCCGTGGGCCCTATGAGGAGGATGTTGGATTTCTGGATCTCGAGGTCGGGCTCCGGATGGCCGTATATCCTTTTATAGTGGTTATAGACCGCAACCGAGAGAACCTTCTTCGCCTTATACTGGCTTATGACATAGTCATCGAGGAACCGGTTTGTCTCCTTCGGCGTTGGCAGTTTCGGGAGCGCGCCCGCCTGCTTTGTGCCTTCGACGACCTCGTTCGCTATTATCTCGTTACAGAGCCCCACGCACTCGTCGCATATATAGACCGTGGGGCCTGCGATGAGTTTCTTCACCTCGCTCTGTCCCCTTCCGCAGAACGAGCACTTGATTTTGCTTTCCTCTTTCCTGTTCATGCGGCCTTCTGCCTGTCCTTCATGCTGTGGATTACCTCGTCCACAATCCCGTAGGCCCGGGCCTCCTCGCCGGACATGAAGAAGTCCCTGTCCGTGTCGGCCTGTATTTTTTCGAGGGGCTGGTTTGTGTGCGCGGCAAGTATCCTGTTAAGGGTGTCTTTCATCTTCCCATCGGCTGGTGTATCATTATCCTCGAATTGGGGAGGGCGAACCTCTTGCCCTTCGCGCCCGCGGCAAGAAGGAGAGCGCCCATGCTTGCGGCCTGCCCGATACAGTAGGTGGCGATGTCCGGCTTCACATACTGCATGGTGTCGTATATGGCAAGGCCCGCGGATACTATCCCGCCGGGGGAGTTCACATAGAGGTGGATGTCCTTTTCCGGCTCCTCGGTCTGGAGGAAGAGGAGCTGGGCTATCACGGTGTTTGCCATGTGGTCGTCTATGGGCTCCCCTATGAAGATTATCCTGTCCTTAAGGAGCCTGGAGTATATGTCGTAGGCCCTCTCGGACCTCCCGGTCTGCTCTATCACAATCGGTATTATGCTCATTTCCCCTCCTTCTCTATTATAGCTTTTTCGAGGAGGAGTTTTAAAACCTTCTCTTCAAAGAGCATGTGTCTGAGGCCGTCGAGGGAGCCGTCCTTTGCGATGAAGTACTTCATGACATTTTCCGGGCTGAGCCTGAGCTTGCCGCCGAGCGTCCGGAGCTCTCCTTTGAGTTCTTCCTCCGACACTTCTATCGCCTCTTTCCGCCCGATGGCCTCAAGGAGGAGCCCCGCCCTGACATTTCTTTCCGCGGAGGGCCTGAGTTTTTCCCTCAGGGCGTCTGCGCCTTCTTTGCCTTCCTGCCTCGTTTCGGCAAGGAGGTGCGCAAGCTCCCGCTCAAGGAGGGAGCCGGGGACCTCGAATTCATTTGCCTCGACGACCTTTTTCATCGCCTCGGCCTTCTGGATCCTCCTTACGGCATCCGTCTTTGCCTTGAGGAGCTCTTCCCTTATATGGCCTTTGAGGGCGTCGAGGCTGTCGAAGCCCACATCCTTTGCGAACTCACCATCGAGGGCGGGCGGGTTGGGCTTTTTCACTTCCTTCACCGAGGCGGAGATATCGGCCTCCTTGCCCGCAAGCCCGGTTATATGAAACCCCTCGGGGAAAGAGACCTTGAGGTTTGCCGTGTCGCCCTTCTTCTTGCCTGAGAGTCCCGCGGAAAGGGCCGATGGAAATATTTTGTCCCCTATCCTTACGAGCTGGTCGTTGAATTCCAATGCCCCGTCCCTGATGTCTATGACCGCGATGTCGCCTGCGGAAAGCCCTTCTTCGGAGGGCTCATAAGGGGTCTTATCCGCCCGAAGCCTCTTAAGCGTGCCTTCGATGTCCTCCTCCGACACGGCGACGGGGATGTCCTTTACCGTCATGCCCTCGTAAACCGGGGTTTGGAGGGTAGGCATGATTTCGACCGTAAGGGTCATGCTGAGGGGGGTGTCTCTTTTGAAATCGACCCCCTCCTCGAAGACAGGGGTTGCAACCGGTATGATGCCCGCCTCTTTGAGCGCCTCCCTGTAGGATTCCGAGACGACTTTTTCGAGGACCTCGGATTCCACCTCTTTTCCGAACCGTCTTTCAAGGAGGTCAACGGGGGCCTTTCCCTGCCTAAAGCCGGGCAGTTTCACCTTTGCCCTGAGCCTCCCGAAGGCGTCTGCGAACTCCTTTTCGATGGCGCTTTGGGGGACCTCTATCTTGAGCCTTTTTTTGGTCTGGCTTATGTCTTCGACCGCCTTAAGCAATCACCTGCCCCTGAGCTTTTCTTCCTCTTCCTGCTCCACCTTGCAGGAGATGCACATGGTTGTGACGGGCCTTGCCTCGAGGCGTTTGAGGTCTATCATCTCCCCGCAGACCTCGCAGATGCCGAAGACGCCCTGCTCGACTCTCTCGATTGCGTCCTCTATTTTTTTAATGAGCTTCTGCTCCCTGCTTTTCAGCCTGAGCATAAAGTTCTTGTCGGATTCCACCGTGGCCTGGTCGCCCGGGTCCGGGAATATGGTCTGTTCGGGCAGGTTGTTCATTGCGTCTTCCGCGCCGCTAAGCAGGGCCTCCCTTTGCATGGCTAACTTTTTCTTCAGTTCCCTGAGCTTCTTTGCGGGAATTGCGGATGCAGTCGTAACGGCCGTCTTGCCTTTTTCCTTCGGGGGCGTTTTCGCCCCTGCGGCCTTTTTCCCTTTAGCCGGTATCTTCCTGCCGCCGGGTTTGGCCGCGGGCTTTTTGCCTTTGTCTTTGGCCTTCCCTAAAGATGTCCGTTTCTTTTTCCGGGCCTTCATCGAACCTCCGCTTGATGCATATCATTTAGCCTAACAGAAACATTTTTTCATAGTCAAGGATTCTTCCCCGCCCGCCCTCTTGTGGGCTTTACAAACCGGGGTTGTCTGCTATGATTTCAGCATGGGCGATGAGGCGCGCATGGAAGATGAGGTAAGGAAGCTCAGGCTTGCGCTTAAGGAGCTTGACGCCTCCGTGTCCGCGCTCAAGGAGAGCTATCTCGACACAATCCACCGCCTCACGGTGGTGGCCGAGCACAGGGACGAGGAGACCCCGGCCCATATAAGGCGGGTGGGCCATTACGCACGGCATATCGCAAACCTGCTCGGCTGGCCGGAAGAGGAAGATGAAGCCATCTTTTATGCCGCCCCCATGCACGACATAGGCAAGGTCGGCATCCCCGCAGAGATACTCCTTAAGCCGGGAAGACTCACCACGGAGGAGTTCGCCATCATGAAATCCCATACGGTAATCGGCGGCAAAATCCTTTACGGCAGTCCCTCGAGAATAATCCAGATGGCCGGGCGCATAGCCTTCGGCCACCACGAAAGGTGGGACGGCTCCGGCTATCCCGGGGGGATTGACGGCGCGGAAATCCCGGAAGAGGCAAGCATCATGAGCCTCGCAGACCAGTACGACTCCCTTAGAAGCACGAGGCCCTTCCGGCCTCCCCTCGACCACGAGGCCGCCGTGAGGATAATCGCAAAGGGCGACGGAAGGACCATGCCCTCACACTTCGACCCCCGGATACTGAAGATATTCAAGGACACGCATGCACGGTTCAGGGAGATATTCGAGTCCATGAGGGGTTAGCGCCTTCCCTTATACATATGCCTTCTCATCCGAAGGGCGAAAGATTATAATAATCTATGGCCATAAAAGGCATAC
>CAZPPU010000069.1:7888-8449 GCA_964588515.1 uncultured Nitrospirota bacterium | reverse complement strand
GAGCGACGGCCAATGTGGTCATCGTGGGCGACAGCGGTGCGGGCAAGTCCGAAACCCTCGAAGCCTTTCGCATTCTTTCCGGGGAGCACATTTGCGAGATGCGGATAATCTTCGACGACATGGGCTCGCTCGGCCTCGACGAGCAAGGGAAAATCGCGGGCTATGGGACCGAGATAGGGGCCTTCGTGAGGCTCGACGACCTCGCCTCCGGCTACGCCTACGAGGAGATAGACAGGAGCATCTTCATGAACCCGGACAAATCCAACGCCCGGCTTGTCATCCCCATGACGCGATACTCCCACATCGTCAGGGGTTACCCGGTGGACTTCGTGCTTTATGCGAACAACTATGAGCAGATAGACAACGAGCATCCGGCAGTGGAGTTTTTCCGCTCTCCCGAAAGCGCCCTCGCGGTATTCAGAAGCGGCGCGCGCCTTGCCAAGGGGACTACGGATGAAAAGGGACTCGTCCATACTTACTTCGCCAACCCCTTCGGTGCGCCTCAGCGGAGAGATTCCCATGAAAGGCAGGCGGAGTTTTACTTCTGCGGTATGTTCAAAG
>CAZPPU010000069.1:7406-7878 GCA_964588515.1 uncultured Nitrospirota bacterium | reverse complement strand
GTGGAGATTGAAGATGGTTGGTGCCCAGGTCGGCCCGCGTGCGGCGGCTGAGGAACTGTTCGACAGCATTAAGGGCAGCACCCCTCGGAACTGAAACCCTTTGCGGTGTCCGGCGAGATGGAAGGTCAGTGAGCCTTAAGCTCCTCCTCGATTTTTTCAGACAGGAAAATCTTCAGGAGCGACTGGTAAGGGACATCCTTTTTGTTTGCCAGAAGCTTCAACTCCTCAAGCATAGTTTCGGGGAGCCTGAGGGATATGCTCTTGAGGGACGGCTTCAGGTTCGGCAGGACAATCCTCCTTGCCTTCTTCCAGTCAACATGCTCGGTCGAGTCGTGTGTTGCCCAGAATTCCCTCTCCTCGTCTTCGCTTTTAAACTTCGGAATCTTCTTGTTCACGTGATTCATACACCTTCCTTTCCTTTCGGTTCATATCCCTCGCAGAAAATCACCCGGATTTTGTCACGACGAGCGGT
>CAZPPU010000069.1:0-7396 GCA_964588515.1 uncultured Nitrospirota bacterium | reverse complement strand
ATACACCTTCCTTTCTTTGCGGTTCATGTCCCTTGCCGAAACCACGCGGATTCTGTCCCGACGGACCGTAAAGACCACAAACAGCATCCTGCCCGCATCGGTATGTCCAAGGGCATAGAAACGGTTTTCCCTCTGAGAGTGCCCTGCATCACCGGCAACTATCAATGGCCTGCCAAAGAATACCTGCTCGCACTCGGCAGGTGAAACTCGATGCTTCTGCCAGTTCTTTTCGGCATTGTTCTCGTCCCATTCAAATCCCGCACATTTCGACGGGAGATTGAAAACATCCATGACTTAGTATATGACAGTAATATACAATTGTCAACCCGGTCCGGGGAGGCAATCAGGGTTGACATGCCTCCTTCTGCGTGCTATGCTTAAATCAGCCGGGGGGAGGTCCTTTTGGGCCTGAGAGTTCCCGCACTTGGGAAGACCCCATGAACCTGATACGGGTAATGCCGCCGTAGGGAATGGCAGAATGCCGTTTATTCATGGGGTTACCGCTTGCGGTAGCCCTTTTGTGTTTATGGGGCAGGTAGCCCCTGCGATACATGAGACTGAAAGTAAACGGAGAGCAGATGGAGACCTCGAAGGCCACACTTGCCGGGCTCCTCGATGAGTTGGGCATAACGGCCGGAAGGGTTGCGGTCGAGGTCAACGATCGGGTCGTTAAGAGGGCCGACTACCCGGCATTCGGGCTTAAGGAGGGAGACAGGGTCGAGGTCGTCAATTTCGTCGGAGGAGGCTAATGGAAGACAGGTTGGTAATCAAGGGCATAGAGTTCAAATCGCGTCTCTGGGTCGGCACGGGCAAATACAAGAGTTTCGAGGAGACGGCAGAGGCGCTTGAGGCGTCGGGTGCGGATGTCGTTACCGTGGCCGTAAGGAGGGTGAACATCATAGACAGGAAATCGGAAAACCTCCTTGATTACATAGACCCCAAAAAATACAAGATACTGCCCAATACCGCAGGCTGTTACACTGTGGAGGACGCCCTCCGGTACGCCCGGCTTGCGAGGGAGGCAGGGGTCTCGGACCTCATAAAGCTCGAAGTCATAGGCGCTGAAAAAACCCTTTTCCCGGATGTCATCGGGCTTCTGAAAGCCACGGAAATCCTTGCCAAGGAAGGTTTTATAGTCCTCCCATATACAAACGACGACCCGGTAATCGCTCAGAGGCTCGTGGATGCGGGTGCGGCCGCGGTCATGCCGCTTGGCGCGCCAATCGGCTCGGGGCTTGGGATAAGAATCCCGTATAACATAAAGATAATACTTGAGACCATAAAGAGTGTGCCTATAATCGTCGATGCGGGCGTGGGCACGGCCTCGGACGCCGCTATTGCAATGGAGCTCGGCTCGGATGCCGTGCTCATAAACACCGCAATAGCAGGCGCAAAAGACCCAATAGCAATGGCAGAGGCCATGAAGCATGCGGTAGTTGCAGGCAGGCTGGCATACAGGGCAGGCAGGATCCAAAAGAAACTCTATGCAACGGCAAGCAGTCCGCTTGATGGGATGATGCTTTGAGGGGCTACGAGCCCCTGCGAAATCGGGCCATCGGCCCTATTTACCTGATAACCGACCGGCATCTGGTGGACGACCTGACGGAGGCGGTCGAACAGGCGCTTATGGGAGGCGTGGGGGCCGTGCAGTTGAGGGAAAAAGATATGGAAACGAGGCCGCTTCTCAGCCTTGCCGAAAAGATGAGGGGGCTTACATCGGAGTTCGGGGCGATGCTCTTCATAAACGACAGGCTCGATATAGCCCTCTCGGTCGGCGCAGACGGCGTGCACTTAGGAGGCCGGAGCATACCGGTCTCCGCCGTAAGAGCGGTCGTGAAAGATGCGCTCTCGATAGGGGCCTCGGCGCATAGCCTCAAGGAGGCTAAAAGGGCGGAAGAGGAAGGCGCGGATTTCATCACCTTAGGGCCTGTTTATGAAACCCCATCGAAGCAGAAATACGGCCTGCCTGTGGGGCTTGAAACCCTGAGGGCCGTAAAAAAGGCGGTCGGAATCCCTGTCTTTGCGATAGGCGGGATAAAGACCGGTAACATCGAAGGCACGCTCAGGGCCGGCGCCGACGGCATAGCCGTCGTATCCGGGATACTCTCGGCCCCGGATATCCGGGCGAAGACGGAGGAATATATGAGGTATACGAGATGACAAGGATAGGGCTTGCAAAGAAGGGGACCGTTACCGAGGAGGCAAAGGCGGTGGCCGCAAAGGAGGGTCTCCCTCCCGAGAGGCTTTCGGAGGACATCGCAAACGGCCTGAGCGTAATTCCGAAGAATGTCCTGAGGGATATAAGGCCCCTCGGAATCGGCAGGGGGCTTGCTACAAAGGTCAATGCCAATATCGGGACATCCCGCGACAGGGAATCCCTTGATGAGGAGCTTGAAAAACTCCGCCTGCTCGAAAGATACGGGGCGGATGCGGTCATGGACCTTTCAACCGGAGGGCGGATAAAAGACCTGAGGAGGCTTATGCTCCGCGAATCCTCGCTTGCCTTCGGGACGGTCCCGATATACGAGGCCGCGGTCCGGGCCGCCGAAGGCAAAGGCAGTATCGCGCGCATGACGCCGGATGAACTCTTCGGGGTCATCGAGGAGCACGGCCAAGACGGGGTGGACTTCATCACCGTGCATGCGGGCGTTACTCTTAAGGCGGTAGAAAGGCTTAAGGCCGAAGGCAGGCTCCTCGACATCGTAAGCGGGGGCGGCTCTTTGCTCGTGGGGTGGATGATCTAGAACGAAGGGGAAAACGCCGTTGACGAGGACTTCGGGAGACTCCTTGAGATTGCAAAGCGTTATGACATGACGCTCAGCCTCGGAGACGGGATGAGGCCCGGATGCCTCGAGGACGCAACGGACAGGGCGCAGGTCGAAGAGCTTTTGACCCTTGCGGAACTCAGAGACACGGCGCTTGATGCGGATGTTCAGGTGATAATAGAAGGGCCGGGGCATGTGCCCCTGAATCAGGTGGAATTGAACATAAGGCTTGAGAAGGAGCTTTGTAAGGGCGCGCCTTTTTATGTGCTCGGCCCTCTTGTCACGGACATCGCAATGGGCTACGACCACATAGCCGCGGCAATCGGCGGCGCAATCGCAGGGGCGGCAGGCGCAGACTTCCTCTGCTATGTTACGCCGTCGGAGCATATCAGGCTACCGGACATGAACGATGTAAAAGAGGGACTTATAGCCTCAAAGATTGCGGCCCATGCAGGCGACATCGCAAAGGGCATAAAAGGCGCGCTCGAAAAAGACAGGGCGATGGCCCGCTCAAGGAAGAACCTCGACTGGGAGGGCCAGATGGCCCTTTCCTTGGACCCGGAAAAGATAAGGACGCTACGGGCATCGGTGCCCCTTAAGGATTCGGAGGTCTGTAGCATGTGCGGGGAGTTCTGCGCCATAAGGACGGTGGAGAGGGCGCTGAGGGGGCCGCGGCCTGCGTAATTGCGGGAGGTCCGGAGGGCCTGTAGGCCCTCCGGAAATGTCTTTTCGTTAAGTTACTTTAGTATGACCCCGGCATAGCCGACTACATGGTCGTAGTCGCCGGAGGCCTCCGCGGATGTTGCGTACCTGACGAGGGTCGCCTTTTTTGCGCCGAGCGCAAGCGAGGCATAGAGCATTATTGTGGCCGGGATGTATCCGCACATGGAAATTTTTTCTTTGACCACTATTTTTAGGAGGCCCTCGGGGTCGAGGGCAAGGAGCCTTTCTATTGCAAGGGTGTCTTTCCTCCTTGCAACGGCGTCCGGGACATAGTGGCTCATGTCCGAGCTTGCGGCTATGACTACGCTATAGTCCGCCTCTTTTATGGCGGCCGCAACGCCCTCGCCTATGCCCTTTGCCTCTCCGGGCGTGAGTCCCATCACTGTGATGGGCACAATGCGGGCCTTTTCGGAGAAATATCTTATGAACGGCAGTTGGACCTCAAGGGAGTGCTCGAAGGCGTGGGCCTGCGGGTCTTCTTCGAGTGGCAGGGCATGACCTTTTATCTTCCGGGCGAGCGGCCCGTCTATGGAGACCGTGCCCGTAGGGATTTCCCATTGCCCTTCGGAGACGACCGAGGCCCTTCTTCCAAGCCCGGTGTGGTTTGGGCCGATGAGGACGAATGTATCGGGGAACTCGATTGATGAGTAGACCGCACCTGCCACGGCGCCCGAATACATCAGCCCGGCATGGGGCGCGAGTATGCCCACGGCACGCTCTTTGACCGCGACATCTACCGCAAACTCCCTGACCTGCTTTTTGAGCCGTCCTGCATCGCCCTCGTAGAACTGCCCTGAAACCGCGGCCTGCCTTTTCATAATCAGAAGGGCTCGGTGACCTCTTCCTCGCCGGCGCCGTAGCCTTCTGTATAGTTTGTGAAGCGGGTGTACTTGTCGAGGAAGGTGAGCTTCACCGTGCCGGTGGGCCCGTTTCTCTGCTTTGCGATTATGAGCTCCGCCTTGCCTTTTTTGGCGGGGTTTTCCCTATCGTAGATCTCGTCCCTGTGAAGGAAGAGTATGACATCGGCATCCTGCTCTATGGCCCCCGATTCCCTGAGGTTTGCGAGGGTAGGGCGCTTGCTCTGGGACTTTTCGACTTCCCTGTTAAGCTGGCTCAGGGCCAAGACGGGAAGGTCGAGCTCCTTTGCGAGGGATTTCAGCGAGCGCGAGATATCGGAGATTTCCTGCTCTCTCCGCTCGAATGCGCCGTGCCCGCGCATGAGCTGAAGGTAATCCACGATTACGAGGCCGAGGCCGTGCTCCTTCTTAAGCCTCCTTGCCTTCGCCCTGATTTCCAGTGCGGAGGTGCTCGATGAGTCGTCTATGAATATGGGGGCCTCGGAGAGCTTCCCTGCGGCGGATGTGAGTTTGTGCCAGTCGTTTCTCTTGTTTATGATGCCTTTCCTTACGAGGTTGGAATCCACCATAGCCTCCGAGCAGAGCATCCTCAGGGCAAGCTGTTTTTTGGACATCTCGAGGCTGAATACTGCGACCGGTTCCTTATGCTCCACGCCGACATGCTGGGCGATGTTGAGGGCGAATGCGGTCTTCCCCATCCCGGGCCTTCCGCCCACGATTATGAGGTCCGCGGGCTGAAACCCGGTCGTGAGCTCATCGAGCTCAGGGAAGCCGGACGGCAGGCCCGTGATGGCCTCTTTCCTGTCATACAGGCTCTCTATCATGCTGAAGCTGTCTTTGATGAGGTCTTTGAGGGGGTCAAACGATGTCTTGACCCTGTTTTCCGAGATGTCGAAGACGGTCTTTTCCGCAAAGTCTATGAGGTTGTCCGCATCGAGGCTTTCTTCATAGACCTTGCCTGCTATCTCCGTTGCGGCCTTGAGAAGGCCCCTGAGGATGGCCTTTTCCTTCACTATCTTTGCATGGTATTTGATGTTGGCCGCAGTGGGGACATCGGTTGCCAAAGAGGCAAGATAGGACGGGCCGCCCACGGCATCGAGCTCGTTTTTTCTTCCGAGGCGCTCGGCCAAAGTGACGAGGTCTATGGCCTCGTTGCCCTCGGAGAGCTCAAGCATGGCCCTATAGATTTTTCTGTGGGATTCCCTGTAGAAGTCCCCGTCCTTTATCAGGTCGAGGACCTTGATGAAAGATTCGTTTTCAAGCAGTATGGCGCCGAGCACCGACTGCTCTGCCTCTAAATTCTGAGGCGGAAGGTTTTCCATGCCCTCTACTCCGGGACTACTTTGATATTAAGCTCTGCGGTCTCTTCCGGGTGGAGACGGACGGAGACCGTATAGTCGCCGAGCCTCTTTATCGGCTCCTCAAGAAGGATTTTCCTTTTGTCAAGCTCGATGCCCTCGGCCTTAAGCGCGGCGGCTATGTCCATGGATGTGACCGAGCCGAAGAGCTTCTCCTCCTCGCCGGCCTTGGCCTTTATCGTAAGCGCCATCCCGGAGAGCTTTTCCTTCAGGGACTGGGCCGCCTTTTTAAGCTTTTTTGCCTTTGCCTCTATAATCCGCTTTTCGTGCTCCAGGACCCTGATGTTCCTCTCGTTTGCCGTGGCGGCAAGCCCCTTCGGCAGGAGGTAGTTCCTTGCATAGCCGTCGGCGACATTGACCACGGCGCCCATCTTCCCCAAGCTCTTTACATCGTCTTTAAGAATCACCTTCATGGCAGGTATCTCCCCTTAATCGAATTGCAATATTATAATACAAAGCCCCGCTTCAAAGCCACCCTTAGAAGTCCTTTATCGTGAGGACGGCATGGACGGGGTAGCCCTCTGCCTCCACATTTTGCCGCCCGTTTTGCTCGCACCTGTCGATGAGGACGATGACTGCCTGGATTTCGAGGCCCGCCTTTTTTGCGGCCTCTACGGCCTTTATCGTGGAGCCTCCGGTCGTAAGGACATCGTCTATTATGACGACCGGGTCTCCAGCCTCCACATTGCCCTCTATCTGCCTGCCCGTGCCGTGGGCCTTGGGCTCTTTTCTTATGACGAATGCCTCTATGGGTTTACCCCTGAGATGCGAGCAGTATGCGACTGCCGTGGCCACGGGGTCTGCGCCCATCGTTAGGCCGCCTATGGCCTTTGGGGAGAGCTTGAGCGCATCCAACTTGTCGCAAAAGAGGTTTCCAATAAGATACTGGCCCTCCGGGGAGAGGGTCGTCTTTCTGAGGTCGAAATAGAAACTGCTCATCTTCCCGGATGCGAGCCTGAAGACGGGCGTATCGCTTTTTAGAAAGGAATGCGCCTTTATGTACTCGATGAGCCTTTCTTTATTTCCCATGGCTGGATTCTACCAGAGGGCCTGCGTAATTCTCAATGCCCGTATGGGCCTTCAGGTCTTTATAAATGTCTCCTGCCATGCGGAAGAGGTTTACGGTGTCTTCCCTGTTATAAAGGACAAGGCGGTCGAGGGCCTCACGGCTTCCTTTTTTTGCCTCCCGCCAGAGGAGGACGGCATCGTAGCCGTCAAGGCCGCATACGGCCTCGTGCCTTTTTATCCCGAAGTGCGGCTCGAGCTTCTTAAGTCCGCCCTTAAGACCGAGCCTCTTTGCCCCGAAGCAAAGGTCGAAATGCGGGATGTCGCATGTAAACCCCCTCAGGCTTGAGCTTAAAAACGGGATGTCGAATACTGAGCCCGAAAATGTTATCAGGTATTTATACCTTGAAAACTCCCTGTTGAGGGCCTCTTCCGTCAGGTCTCTTCCCCTGATGAGGCACTTGTAGTCATGGTCGTCATAGAGGCCGACGACTGTTATTTTACCTCCCCTTCCCGGGGCAAAGCCGTTTGTCTCTATGTCGAGGCAGACCGCATCTTGGCCAAAGGCATCGAAGAGCCTCCAGTGCTCGCTCCTCCGGAGGGCCGTGGTGAAATACCTCGAATTGCCTTTCCCGAGCTCTCCGGATGCGCTCCGGAGCGTGTCGTCATAAAGGGCCTTTCTTTCATG
>CAZPPU010000068.1:0-8521 GCA_964588515.1 uncultured Nitrospirota bacterium | reverse complement strand
TTGGGGGAACTCGTGTGGATTTCTTCCCCGCCTTCCCACCCGTTAACCCCACCTTCATCCTCCCCTTAAGTTAAGGTGAGGACGGGAGGGGTTACCCCCTATGACCTCCGAGACAGAGGATTGTAGGGGCGGGGCTTGCTCCGCCTTTTTAATTTTCAATGTGCCGGGAAAGTGATATAATCTAAGCGGAGGTGGGAATGATAGTCATAGCCGATAATCTCAATACCCGTAACAGGGTCTACATGGAGGCGCTTAAGTCCAGGGACGGAAGGAAAATCGCAGGGCTTGCGAGGGAGCTTTCCTCCTCGGACATCATAAATATCCAGTGCTCGCTTGACGGAAGCGGGGACGAGGAGAACCTCCCGTGGGTTGCGGAAATAGTCGCCGGGGAAACCGGCAAGGACATCTTGCTCGACTCAAGGGATGCGGATGCCTTGAAAGGGGCGCTTCCCTTCTGTAAGAGGCCGCCCGTCATAAATTACCTCTCGGGGACCGAGCCCGAAGAGCCCGACCATATGCTTGAACTTACGGCCGGCAGTGGGGCCTCGCTTGTGCTCAGGGCATCGGCCGTTACCCCGCCTGCGACGCTCGAGGCCAAGCTCCAGATAATCGAGGAACTAATAGAGCTTGCCAATTCCTTCGATATCCCCAACGAGAGGCTCTATGCGGACCCCTCTTTGGTCCACATAGGTAAGGGGGCCGGGCAAAGTCACCTTGCGAATTCGGCCGGGGTGCTCAGGGTCCTCAAGGAGCTCGTAGAGCCGCCGATAAAGACCGTTGCATGGATTTCCAATGTATCGGCCGGTCTTCCGCCCGCCCTGAGGAGGCCGGTAGAGGCCGCATACCTGAGTTATCTTGCGGGCGCAGGGCTCGATGCCGCAATGTTGGACGCCCTCGACAACACCCTTAAGCGGGCCGTTTATCTCATAAAGTCCTTCAGGGACGAGATAGTATTTTCCCCCGCAGACCTCACATAAAGAAAGGAGAAAGCCGTGATTACGACGAAGTCGGAGCTTTTGCAGGCGATGATAGAGGCATTCATCGCGGAGAAGGGCACAAACGAATTTTATTCCTACGCCTCTTTAAAGGCCATAGACGCCGAGGCCAAAAAGGCCTTCGGACAGTTGGCCGCATGGGAGCATGAGCATATGAACTACATACAGCACCTCTATCAGGCGATTACGGAAGACCGGGAGATGCTCTCCTTCGAGGCCTTCAAGGAAAAGGTCAGGCCGGAGACCGTCGAGGGCGCAATACCTCTTAGGGAACTGAGAGAAAAAACCGAGGAGTATTCCTTTTTGGACGACTTGGGCGCAATGACGATTGCCCTGGAGATAGAGGCAAAGGCTTATAACTTCTATAAGAAGCTTTCCGAGACCATAGACAACACCAATGCCAAAGAGTTCATGAAGGACATGATGAAGTGGGAGCAAAAGCATCTCGAATACATCAAGGCCCTGAGGTTCAGGATTGCCGAGACTTCTTAAAGGGGGGCTTGAATGCTCGATGTTTCAATATCGGGGAAGAAAGGGTCATTGACCCCTGCTTAAACTCCGGGACGGCATAGTAGAGCTTCTCAGGAAGGTTGCGACATCCCTTCCGCCGGATGTGGAGGAGGCCCTTGCCTCCGCCCTCAAGAGGGAAGGCCCGATGTCGGGAGAGGCCCTCTCGATTGTGCTTGAAAGCATAAGGCTTTCGAGGCAGACATCGAGGCCCCTCTGCCAGGACACGGGCATGCCGGTGTTTTTTGTGAAGTTGCCCTCGGGCATCAGCCGCGGGGGGATGAAAGATACGATTTACGAGGCCACGAGGCTTGCAACCGAGAAGGTCCCCCTCAGGCCCAATGCCGTGGATGTCCTTACGGAGAAGAACTCCGGAGACAACACCGGAGAGGGCTTTCCCCTTATATATTTCGAGGAATCCACGGATTCGACCATGACCGTGGACCTCATGCTCAAGGGCTCGGGCTGTGAAAATCAGGGGCAGACATACAAGCTCCCGATGGAGGAACTCGGGGCGGAAAGGGACCTCGAGGGCGTAAGAAGGTGCGCGCTCGATGCGGTCTGGAGGGCGCAAGGCAGGGCCTGCCCGCCCTATGTGCTGGGCATCGGCATAGGCGGGGCTAAAGACCAGGTCGCAAGGCTCGCAAAGACGCAACTCCTGAGAAAACTTCCGGATAAAAACCCGCATGAAATATTAAATGCGCTCGAAGAAAGGCTCTTAGGCGAGATAAACCGCATGGGCATAGGCCCGATGGGCCTTGGCGGCCCGACGACCGCCATAGGGGTTAAGATAGGCGTAGCCCACCGCCATCCGGCGTCTTATTTCGTAGATGTCTCGTTTTCATGCTGGGCCATGAGAAGGGGAAGGCTCATATGGTGATGGAGGCCAAGAAACTCATACTCCCCTTAAGCCGGCAGGATGTCCTTAATCTCCGCACAGGGGACATGGCGCTCCTAAGCGGCGAGGTCATAACCGGCAGGGACAGGCTCCACAAATATCTCTTTCACGAAAAGCCTCCGAAGGAGGCCCTCCCGTTTAATCTCGATGGGGCGGTCATTTATCATTCGGGCCCTATAATGAAGAAGTCCGGGGAGGGCTTTAGGGTGGTTGCGGTCGGCCCTACCACGAGCCAGAGGCTTGAGATGTATGAGCCGTGGGTCATAGGGCATTACGGCCTGCGCGCAATCATGGGGAAGGGCGGAATGGGTCCAAAGACGCTTGAGGCCCTCGGGAAGTCCGGGTGCGTTTATCTGCACACGATAAGCGGTGCGGCCTCCTATCTTGCGGACAGGATAAAGGCGGCGAAGGCCGGCTGGTTTATCGAGGAGTTCGGGATGGCCGAGGCCGTATGGGTTCTTGAGGTCGAGGACTTCCCCGTGTTCGTTACGATGGACGCCCACGGCCGGAGTCTTCATGTGGACATAGAGCAGGCATCGCTTAAGGCCCTGTGGGAGCTCTTGGTATGATATTCATCGCAGGCGGCACGGGCTACATAGGAGGGCACCTGCTGGCCGCCCTCAGGGAAAGGGGACTGCCCGTGCGATGCCTCATAAGGACGCCCGAGAAGGCCGAGGTCTGCCGAGGGCCCATGGGCGGGCCGGGCTTTGAGACGGCCATCGGGGACATCACGGACAGGGAGAGCCTAAGAGGTGCGCTTGAGGGCGCAGGCATGGTCGTCCACCTTGTCGGCATCATCGAAGAAAAAGGCCCGCAGACATTCAAGAGGGTCCATGTCGAGGGAACTAAAAACCTGATAGAGGAGGCGAAACAGGCAGGCGTAAGGCACTTCTTTTATCAGAGCGCACTCGGTGCGGATGCGGGTTCATGGGCAGGCTACTTACGGACGAAAGGCGAGGCCGAAGAACTCCTCAAGGCATCGGGCCTTCCGTATACGATATTCAGACCCTCTTTGGTCATCGGCCCGGGGGACGGCTTTACGCAGAAGATAAGGGATTTCATAAACACCCTTTCGCCCGTCTTACCCGTGCCGGGCAAAGGGGAGGCTAAGTTTCAGCCAATCTATGTGGGGGACTGGGTCAAGTGCTTCCTTAAGATTATAGACAACCCCTCCTCCCTCGGAAGGACATACGAGTTAGGCGGCCCGGAACACCTTGCTTATAACGATATGGTCAAGGCCATAAGGGACGCCATGGGCTCCGTAAAGCCGGTTGTGCACATCCCGGTTTTCCTTGTAAAGGCGGGGGCGAGTCTTCTTGGGGTGGCGAGCGTCGAGCAGATAAAGCTCCTCGAAAAGGACAACATAACCACACCCGATGCCGTAAGGCGGGATTTCGGATTCGAGCCCCTCGCATTCAGGGAGGCCCTGAAGCTCTTCGTAGCCCCCTATCTGACCACGAGGACAGGGCAGGGGGAGTAGTCCACGACCCTCGATGATACGGAGCCTAAGAGGAACTTCCTTGCGCCGTGTCTTCCGTGGGAGCCGGTTACTACGAGGTCTACTTTCATCTTCTGAGCGGTCTCGATGATTTTTTCCGCCGGAGGCCCCTGCCTCATTATGATTTTGGATTCGATGGATTTCCCTGCGAGGGATTTCCTTACGCGCTCAAGCGCGGCCTTCGCCTCCTCCGTGAGGGCCTCCATAATCTTGGCCCTGTCCATGTCCGAAAGCTCCGTAAGATAAAGCTCCGGGACGACGGAAAGGACGGTGAGGCTTGAGTCGAACTTAAGCGCTATCTCAACGGCCGCCCTCAGGGCCTTGTCCGAGAGCTTCGAGCCGTCATGCGCAACGAGTATCTTTTTCATAGAACCTCCATGGGGTTAATTATATCAGGAAAGCCTCCCGTCTGTGGGCATAAAATTCAAACCGCCCAAAATAGCCGATAATTTCTTCATGCCGTCACTCCGGCTTGTCCGGAGTCTTTCTTGAGAAGGATTCCCGACAAGCGGGAATGACAGAGCTTGTCATTGCGAGCCCCCCTTTGCCCCCATCCCGGCCATGGCCTTGTCGAGGAGCTTTATCCCGTCCTGAGAGGCCGAGACGGAGCGTGCGAGGGACTCTCTTGCCATGGCCGGGTTATGGAAGCCGTCGGAGTTCTCCGCGGTCCACCATTCCCAGAGTATGTGGGCGATGTCGTGTGCGTCTCTTGCCTGTTTGAGGACATCTTCGGGCACGCCTGCCTTTTTGGCCTCAGAGTATTTGTCTATGAGCTGGCCGAGCCAGAACTCCGCCTTTGTCATCTTGCCCCTGATGTAGTTCTGGATGGCGTCCATCTCATATTCGGCCTCTTCCTCGGTCCAGTAGGGATGGCACTTTATGCAGGTGTCTTTTTTCATGTACCTTGCGGATTTCTGGCCGTGCCATGTGTATGCCTTGCCCGCTTTGTTTTTTACCCTCGGCATATGACAGTCCTTGCATTCCACGCCCGCCCGTTCGTGCTTACTCCCCCAGTAGGTCTCGGCCTCCGGGTGCTGGAGCTTGGTAAGAAGTGCGCCTGTGACGGCGTGTTTGAAGTCCTTGAACCCTACCTCTTCGTTCTTCACCATGGTCTTTGCGGACTTTTCCTTATCGTAGGGATATGCGCCCATCCCCTTGTCCACGACTGTCTCTATGAGGGCGTCCCTGACGATGCGGGGCTCTGCGGAGTGGGGGTCGTGGCAGGTAAAGCAGTTTATCGGGTGCTTGAGGTCCCTTGCGAACTCAACGACCTTGGATGTCCTTGACCATGCGGCCTTAGGGTCCGGGTCGCCCATATATTTCCACTTCAGAATCCGGTCCTGAGTCTTGCACTGGAGGCACACCGGGTTTGCGGCCGTTGCGCTCTGAGGGATAAACGCCTTCTGCTCGGCGGTTTGCGGCTCTCTGTCCGTGAGGACATCCCATGCGTTTTTCTCTGCGCCCGATGCATCCGAAATCTTCGTCCAGTCCTTCAGCTCGAACCTCCCGCCGTATGCCCTGTCCACGATGAGGTGGTCAACGAGCATGAAGACATGACTGCGGGGCTCGGCATGCTCCTTTGAGAACCCATGGGGCATGATGAGCTTGTCAAAGAGCGGGGACCTGCTCTTGAATGTGGCCTTTTCGACCTTGGCCTTGGACTGGAGGTTCACCGCAACGAGCGACCCGTACTCGTCCGGATGGCACTTGCCGCAGACCGCATGCTCCGTCTTAGTCATCGGCAGGGTCATCGGGTCTTTAAGATGGGCCGAGACCTCGTGACAGTTTGCGCAGTTGACCGTCTTGTGCTTGCCCATCATATGGAAGTCCTTAATCTCCTCGTGGCAGGCATAGCACTTCTTCACATCCACCGCGGTTGCGGCCTTTTCGCCATAAACCGTGCCGAAGACCACAAGCAAACCGATTAGGCAGAGACCCGCAAAAATGAAATTCCTCTTTCCCATAAAAGCCTCCCTTCCAGCCCTTCAGTATGGCTTATATCAACTCCGATGATTCTTGCAACTTGAAAATGGATTAATCCCTCTTTATTCCGAATTCGGTTTCGAGAACCTCTTTTGTCCTCCGCCCTAATTTCCATCGCTGTATTGCAAAAACTACCAAAATTGTATTAAATATTAATCAGGATGAGTCATGGATGCCATTTATATTGGCCTGATTTAGATGTTGACTTGGAAATCGACAACCTCGAAAACCCTGAGAAATACCCCCTGAAATTTGAATCAAAGAAGCATCTAACGAGTCATTCGGCGGGACGGCGAGTAGCCGCCCGTTAAAAGGTAATGCAACCGGAGTCCTTCCTGCTTGGGCGAAAGGAGGGACAATATCGTTTTATAGCTTACGAAGAGTATCTCACGACAACTTTTGTGTTAAGAGAAACTTATACAATTAGGCAGAGATTGCAGTTTTTCTATATCTCCGTTTCCTTTCGGCAATTCCGAGCGACAGTTGCCCAAAAGTCGCTTCCTTCTCGTAATCACATCGCCTACGTGCAAAATTCAAGTATTTTAATTCCTCGCCTAAAGTAGCACTAAGCTTATGTAAATTGAGTTTCTTTAAAATCTCAATGGTGATGGGACGTTTATCATTCCAAAAAATCATTGATGTGTAAAACTCTTTTGCTGGCATAGAGTTCAACAGTTCAGCAATAAAATGAGCCTCCGCTTTTGACCAACAGGAAAGAAAATATATAGTGTCATCAAAAACAACTGGCTTACCTTCAACCGGCCCAATTACTTTAAAATCGAGTTTTTTGTAAAATCCTGATATAGCCACCTTCCAAGGAGAAAAAGAATAATCCCCAACCCCGAAGACAGAAAAAGGAGGTCGATCTCTGTAGATAGAACTTGCCCGCTTCTCAAACGCATCAGCATTTTCATTTAAATAATTCCATGTTTTGGGGGCATTAATTTTTATGCGATGAGTATCGTCCCTAACATGCCTTTGTGTTACCAGCATAAATTTACGACCAATACGAATTTTTCCATTCGCAATGTCCGAGCTTTTGAGCATCGGAAAAACATATGTGTCTTCAAGTGATACTACTTCGTCATTCCTGTTTTGGAAATTACATTCTACCCGCTTCAGTTCCATTATTTTGGCGCAGTCATGTTTTATTCCAGAGCGCCAAGTATAAGTTTCACCCACACCCCGAAGATGTCTCCACTTTTCATATAGCTTAATGTTAGCAATAACAAGACCATCAAGAAAACCGATAGAATGGGAAGGATTTGCGGCTTCTAAGCTTTCATATACCATACACTCATTAGAAGTTTTGCCGCCTAACATTTCTAAAATTAGAAAACAAGCATCTACAGAAGCGCCAAAGTTCTTCTGAGCATCAATTGTGAAAAATCTTGCAGAAGAAACCGGACAATCATGTTTCCATGCTTGAAATAAAATCTTGCGAGCGACAGATGTCTTACAGAGCATAGCAATTGTGCCACACCGCTCTTTTAACCAGTCGAGATACTTTAAAAGCATCCATTCTGAGATATCAAAATTGCTCTTGCCCGTCATTGCTTCATATCCCCGCCTTCCTTGGAAGTTTGACTTTTCAGGAAGGTTCTTGCTCTGTAAAATCCCTAACTCCGCACTAGTTACCCATGGCGGATTACCAAGGATTAATATAGGTTCAGGAAGTGATTCTAAAATTTTAGCCCAGTCCATGGCAAAGAAGTCACCCACTATTAAAGTTGTTTTATTCCTAATTCCAGCTACAGTTATCCGAGTCTGTGCCTGCTGTAAATAAGTTTCGTTGATATCAATACCTGTCAACTTTTGAAGTTCGGGATATATTTTGGCCGCTGCGATTAGAAAGGAACCTTTTCCGCAGGTAGGTTCAAGAACAGAATGGGGATGAATATCCAATTTCTTCAATAATTTCGTTGCTTGCGAGGCAAGCTCATCAGGGGTTTGAAAGTCGCCGAATTCCAATTTTTCTTTTGCCCTCTTTGCCATTGCAATTACCTAACGCGCTGAATACCTTTCACTTCACCAGCCTTTTGGATTACACGACCGTATTGGAGTCGCCATTGTAAGGCATTAGAAATGGTTAAGTACCCTTGCTCAGGAGGATTCCGTAGAATTTCTTCTGCAATTGATTTGGCCTCAATGTCATCTACTGGCAAGTTTCTATCTTGCATAAGGGCAATTAAGTCGTCGGCATTCCCTTCGTTTTTTAATATCTCAAGAATGCTCTGCGTCATCTGGAAATCTGCTGTTCTTTGCTGATCAATAAAAACTGCATGTAATATGTTTAGACGGCCTACTCGCTTGCCATGGTCATCCGTTTTTTCATAGACGAATACAAGTAAGTTATATCCAAGGCCGTAAACTTTTTGGCGTGCAGACCTATATGGACATGATGATTGAGGTTGACGAACGCTTGTTACCTTCATATCTACACCAAGGCCAGGAAAATCAATTCCGGAAGCTGTATTTCCAAGCTCGAAAGAATATCTTTGGGAGAGATATTTTGTGAACTTATGCTCAAAATATGTCCCAACAGCTTTCCCATCTGTGACACCATATAAATCAGGCTCGTCATGTGGATGATGTCCCTGTAAGTTGTTGAAGTAGGAAGCGACCCCCGATTAAAATGAT
>CAZPPU010000067.1:1301-8547 GCA_964588515.1 uncultured Nitrospirota bacterium | reverse complement strand
CTCCTAAGCGACGAGTTGAGAAAAGAGGCCGAAGACATTGCGCGGAAGATGACCTATGTGGAGCTAAGCGTTTCGAGGTCCTTCATGGACGAGTACATGTCCGCGCTCTTTCTCCCGCATACGGACATGGGGCGCTTCCCGACCGTCCGTAAGCTTATGGAGAGATGAGGATATTGTCTATGAGTCTTACATCTCCTATCTTTACTGCGACTGCAAGGAGGATGGCGGCGCCTCTTTTTTTCGGCTCCGTCAACTCGTCGAGGGTTTCGGGGTCGTAGGCGGAGGCATACTGAATCTCCGTAATGAGGGGTTCGGAGCGGAGGACTTCCCACATGAGGGTTTTGATGTCTTTAGCATCCGATGCGCCTGATTTGATTTTTTCTTCGCCTCCCTTTAGGCATTTAAAGATTGCGCCTGCGGCCTTTCTTTCCTCCGGATTGAGATATCGGTTCCTTGAGCTCATTGCAAGGCCGTCGGGCTCGCGCACGGTCGGGCACATGACGATTTCCGTATCCATGTTCAGGTCTTTGACGAGCCGTTTTAATATAAGACACTGCTGGTAATCTTTTTGCCCGAAGTAGGCCCGTGTCGGGCCTGCGAGATTAAGGAGCTTCGTTACGACGGTTGCAACCCCTGCGAAGTGCCCGGGCCTGAACGCCCCGCAGAGCTTCTCCGAGAGGCCCTTGACCGCAACCACGGTGGAAAACCCCTCGGGGTAAATCGAGAGGGCATCGGGCAGAAAGAGCATGTCCACGCCGGATGCGCGCAGTTTTTCCGTATCGCTCTCGATGTCGCGGGGGTATCTTTGGAAATCCTCCTCCGGGCCGAACTGAAGCGGATTTATGAATATACTTGCGGCGAGGGCATCGTTTTCCTCTCCGGCCACCTTCACGAGTGTGAGATGTCCTTCGTGGAGCGCGCCCATCGTAGGGACGAACCCGATGCTTCTTCCCTGCATGCGGAGTTTTCCGAGGCCGTCATGGAACACCCTCGGCTGTCTGATTATTTCCATGTCCTTTTTATCTCATCCATGAGGGCATCGAGCAGGGCATCCGCCCGTAAATTCCTCAAGGGTTTCCCGGCCTTGAAGAGGACACCCATGCCCCTGCCTGCGGCTATTCCGATGTCCGCCTCCTTGGCCTCTCCCGGGCCGTTCACGGCGCATCCCATTATAGCGACCTTGACGGGCGCACCTATGGCCTTGAGCCTTTTTTCCGCCTGTTTTACGAGCGCCCTCAGGTCCACCCTGCACCTTCCGCATGTCGGACATGAGGTTATCTCGGGCCCTCTTTTTCTCAGGCCGAGGCTCTTCAGAATCTCATATGCGGCCCTTACTTCATGGGCGGGCGAATCCGTAAGCGAAACCCTGATTGTGTCGCCTATGCCCCCGGCAAGCAGAAGTCCAAGGCCCACCGAGCTTTTGACGAGGCCGGGGAAAAGCGGCCCTGCCTCGGATATGCCGATATGAAGGGGGTAGTCGTGCTTTTTCGAGAAGGCCCTGTATGCCGCAACCGTAGAGGGGACATTCGATGCCTTGAGCGAAACCTTGATGGTGTCATACCCCATCTTGTTAAGCATCGCTATCTGTCTTTCCCCTGCGGAAACGAGCGCATCCGCCGTGGGATGCCCGTACTTCTTAAGCAGGTCTTTGGGGACACTGCCGGCATTTACGCCCACCCTCACCGGTATGCCCCGGTCTTTGAGCGCGGAGACTACTTCCTTCAGCTTCCATTCCGCCCCGATATTCCCCGGGTTTATCCGGAGGCCGTGAACGCCCTGCCTTACGGCCTCGACGGCAAGCCTCCAGTCGAAGTGAATATCGGCTATTATGGGGATGGGCGATGCCTGTTTTATCTTTCCCAAGACCCTTGCGGCTTCCATGTCCGGCACGGCAAGCCTCACGATTTCACAGCCTGCATTTGAAAGCGCCCTTATCTGCCTGAGCGTGGCCCTTATATCGCGCGTATCCGTCTTTGTCATGGACTGAACCGCAATGGGAGAGCTTCCGCCCACAGGGACATTGCCGATGAAGAGCCTCCTTGTCCTTCTCCGCTTAATTTTCATTAGCCTTTTCCTTTTTAAGCTCTTCTTTTTTAATCCTCGATTCCCCGACCGCCCTTAAGTGCTCGTCGGCCGTTGCCGAAAACACATGCGTGCCGTTATAGTTGGAGACGAAATAAAAAAACGGGACATCCGCGGGATAAAGCGCGGCCTTTATGGACTTAAGCCCGGGCGATGCGATCGGCCCCGGCGGAAGGCCTTTTATGATGTATGTATTGTAAAGGGTCTTCGCTTTGAGGTCGTTTTTCGTAATGCCTTCGCTCTGGGGCTTTATCCCGTATACCGCGGTCGGGTCGGCCTGAAGGGGCATGCCCCTTTTGAGCCTATTATGGTATACGGCCGAAACGAGCGGCCTTTCTTCGTCCATGAAGGCCTCCTTCTCTATTATAGAGGCAAGCGTGAGGACTTCGCGCTCGCTGAGGCCGAGCGCATCCGCCCTTCGCCTCAGTCCCTCGCCGAACACCTCCCTCAGCCTTTTTACCATAAGGCCGAAGACCATATCGGGCTCAAGCCCCTTGGGGAAGCTGTATGTGTCCGGGAAGAGATATCCCTCAAGCGAAGGGGCGGAGATATAAAGCCCCTTTAGGAATTCCTCTTTCTTAACGAGGCCCTCGAATTCGCCCTCGGTCATCACGCCTCCTCCGAGGAGTTTCTTCCTAATCTCAAAGAGACAGTCGCCTTCCACGATTGTAACTGTGCTCATGGCCACCCTGCCGCTACGGAGGGCTCCGAAGACATCCCATGCGCTTACACCGCCCAAGAAGGAATAATATCCCGGGATGAGCCTCTTATGAAGGCCGCTTATCCGGCCAAGGAAGAGAAAGAGGTTTCCGTCCCTTACAAGCCCTTTCGCCGAAAGAGCGGTTACGGCCTCCCTGAAGCTCATGCCCCTCTTGATATGCACCTCCACGGCCTCGTTAAGCCTCACAGGGACGAGAAATTGTATTAAAACATAGGACAGGATAAGGACGGAAACTCCGGCCGCAACGAAGATGCTATTTCGCCTCATGCCTTTTCCTTCCAAGCTCGTCTTCCACTTCTATCAGGGCCTTCAGGTCCTCTATCTCTTTTGCCACCACATCGGGCAGGGGGACATCGTGGGGCGATATCGAGGGGTTCCAGTATTTCATGTAAAGCTCAAGGTGCTTGAGTCCCTCTTTGTAGTATTCGACTATTTCCGGCCAGTCTTTTCCCTTCCCGAGCTTTATGTATGCCTTCCCCACATTATAATGCGCCTTTGCGAATGTCGGGTCGAGCTCCACTGCCTTTTGGTGCTGTTCAAACGCCTCGGGTATCATATGTTTCTGCGTGTAGGCCACGCCGAGGTTATAGTGATAGCCTGCGTTTCCGGGGTCGAGCTCTATTGCCCTCTGATATTGCTCTATGGCATAGCTGTAGTAGTGCCGCTCTTTGAGGGAATAGCCCAAGTTGTTGACCGCCTGAGCGTAAAGGGGGTTTATCTCAACCGCTTTTTTATAGTTTGCTATCGCATCGTCGAATGCAAAGTGGGCCTCGTAGATACTGCCGAGGTAGAAATACGACATATAATCGCCGGGGTCCCTTCCGACCGCGCCCTTAAAGTAATCTACTGCCGCGGGGTCGTCGCCGTTTCTCATATGGGCAATGCCTGTGGCCCGCCATAGCCTCGGGTTATCCGGCCATGGCTTAAAGAGGGCCTTGAGCTTTTTGATATTACTTTTTTTCTTTATGACCCTGAGCATTGTTAGGGAGATTCGGGCGTCCGGGTCGTCGCCGAGTCTCTGGTAGGTCTTTTCCGCAAGGTCAAACCTCCCTGCATAGAAGTAGGCGTCCGCAAGCCTGAGGAGGTCTTCCCTTCCCGGCGAGGCCATGGCCTCGTAAGCCTCTGCGGCCGCAAGCCACTTGCCCTTGAGGAAATAGTCCCCGGCCCCGTCTCTCCCGGCAAGAGGGCCCTGAATTAGAAGCGTTATGGAAAGAATTAATTGAAGCATGACTCTTTATATTTTAACAGAAGAGGGGGGCAGGGAGCCCCTTTTCGTGGCAGGCCGTGCCTGTCGCGGGGGCTCGCAGCCCCTATTGCGAGGGGGCTCGTAGCCCCTTGAGGTTGAGCTGGAGGGTCTTACCGCCTTCCCATTCGTTGACCGTGACGGCATAGACCGCATCCACCGTATCTCCGAGGGTCTCAAGCAGGCCGCCCATCTCGAATCCTATGGCGTCGAAACTGCGGCCCCCGGCCCGGAGCCGGGTCTTGAGATGCCCGTTTCCGACTATGCGCGGATCTACCATCTCAAGCCCTCTTGAGCCGAAGAGCGGCAGGGGGTTTCCTTCCCCGAAAGGCTCAAGCGCATCGAGCTCCTTTACGAGGCCGAAGCCCACCTCGGGGAGGCTTATGTCCGCATCAACTCTAAGGGACGGGACGAATTCGCTCACATGCGATTGAACTACGCTTATGATTTGCTCCTCGAATGCCTCTATATCTTCCGCCCTGAGCCTGAGGCCCGCGGCCTGCTTGTGCCCGCCGAAGGAAATCAGATGTTCCCTGCATGCGGCAAGCGCGGCGTGGAGGTCGAAGCCCGGGATGCTCCTTGCAGAGCCTTTGGCCATGCCGTCTTTAAGGGACAGGATGAAGGTAGGCCTCAAAAACGCATCTGCCATCTTCGATGCCACGATGCCTATGACTCCCTCATGCCAGCCCTCGCCGCTAAGGACTATTGCGGGCCTTATGCCTTTTGCCTCAAGCCCTGCCATAGCGGACTTGTATACGGTCTCCTCTATCTTCTGCCGCTCGGAATTCATCCTGTCAAGCCCCGATGCTATGCCGGATGCGACCTCTTCGGACTCCGTAAGCAGAAGCTCCACGACATCCCCTGCGGATGAAACCCTGCCTGCCGCATTCATTCTCGGAAGAAGGGTGAAGGAAAGGCGCTCCGCCTTTATATCCCTTCCATCGAGGCCGGAGACGGACTTAAGGGCCTTTATACCGGCCCTTCGGCCCTCTTTTATGAGGGCAAGGCCGTTTTTGAGGATGACCCGGTTTTCCTCAAGCAGGGGCACGACATCCGCAAAAGTGCCTAATGCGGCAAGGTCTACGAACTCCTCCGGAGGAAAGCCGAGCCCCATTGCAACCTTAAGCGCAACCCCGGCGCCCGAAAGGTTACAGCCATCGGGGTCCGAGACTCTCGGGTTAATCACCGAGAGGGCGGAGGGCACTGCGCCCGATGTGTTGCCCGATATCGCAGGTGGCCGTGCCGCCTCATGATGGTCGGTGATTATCACGCCAATACCGTGTTTTTTGGCAAGCTCCACTGCCTCAAACGAGGTTATCCCGCAGTCAACCGTGATTATGAGTCCTGCGCCCGTCTCCCTTGCGACCTCCACTCCGTGCGGGCCGAAGCCGTAGCCGTGCCTGAACCTGTCGGGTATGAAGTATCCCGTATCGAGGTCGTAGAGCCTCAGCGCCTTTACCATTATGGCCGTTGCGGAAACGCCGTCCACATCGTAATCGCCGTGGACCAATACCTTTGTGCCGGACATCTTTGCGGACTTTATGGCATCCACCGCAGAGCTGACGCCCGCAAGGGCAAACGGCTCTTTAAGAGCGCCCCCCGAGATGAAATCCCGCACGGCCTCCGGTGTCTTGAGCCCCCGGTTTATAAGGACCTGTGCGAGGGCCGGGGATACGGAGGAGGCGCGGGAAAGATAGGATACGAATTCTTTATTGGTCCTCGTTACGAGCCATCTCGTCATTTCTTCGCTATCGGGGACTTCCCAAGGAGAAGGACCGCGGGGCTTGCTATGAAGACGGAAGAGTATGTCCCGACGACTATGCCCATGAGGATGGCAAGGGAAAAGTCGTGTATGACCTCCCCGCCCAGGACAAAGAGGGCGAGGGCGCTGAGGAATGTCGTAAAGGAGACTATAATGGTCCTTGAAAGCACTTCGTTTATGCTCCTGTTTATCACAGGGGCCGCGGGCTCTCTCGGAGATTTTTTCATGTTCTCCCGTATCCTGTCGAAGACCACGACCGTATCGGTAAGCGAATATCCGGCTATCATAAGGAGCGCGCTTATCAGTATGAGGTTTATCTCCTTGCCCATGACATAGAAGACCCCCAACACGGCAAGGACATCGTGGGCGGTGGCTATTATGGCGCCGATGGAAAACCTCCACTTAAACCTGAGGGCTATATATAAGAGGATTCCCGCGGTTGCGGCAAGGATTGCTATGAGGGCGTCTGTACGGAGCCGCCCGCCGACCTTCGGCCCTATGTCCGTAGTTGAGTCTATGACGGGGTTTTTCTCCGGGAACTTGGCGGTCACCGCAGAGGTTATCTTCTCCGAGACGCCTTCCGTTTCCTGCTTACCCTTTATCCTGATGAGGACCTTGTTTATCGCAGGGAGGTCCTGAAGCTCTAAGTCCTTCAACCCGTCGGCTTCGAGGGCCGTCCTTATGTCGTGGAGGGTCACCGGCCCTTCAAACTTTATCTGCACGGAAGTGCCGCCTGCAAAGTCTATCCCTAAGTTGGCCGCACCCCGCCCTATCTGGATTATTGCGACGATACCGAGGATGCACAATGCCCCGGAGAAGGCAAAGGCATAGAGCCTTTTGCCCATGAAGTCTATGTTCGGTTTCTTTATAAGCTCTATCATATGCTCAGGGTCTTGACCTCCTTTCTCAGGTTGAGGAGGTCGAATACGGTCTTTGTGCCGATGAGCGCGGTAAAGAGGTTTATCGTAACGCCGAGGCTCAGGGTTACGGCAAAGCCCTTGATGGGGCCCGTGCCGAACTGAAAGAGGACGGCCGAGGTTATCAGGGTCGTTACATGGGAGTCGAATATCGTCCAGAACGCCTTCGAGTAGCCGGAATCCACGGCGGCCTTCGGCGTCTTTCCGGCCCTCAACTCCTCTCTCATCCTCTCGAACATGAGGACATTGGAGTCCACGGCCATGCCGACCGTAAGTATTATCCCCGCTATGCCCGGAAGCGTAAGCGTGGCGTTAAGAGAGGCCATGGCGCCCAGAAGGAGTATGATATTAAGGAGAAGCGCAAAGTCCGCAATGAGGCCGGAGAGCCTGTAGTAAAAGACCATGAAAAGCACAACGGCCCCCATGGAGAAGTACCTTCAGGTCAACCGCGCCAACTGGGACGAGCGGGCGCCGGCCCACGCGCGCTCCGCCGACTACGCGCTCGACCGCTACGCCGCCGA
>CAZPPU010000067.1:0-1291 GCA_964588515.1 uncultured Nitrospirota bacterium | reverse complement strand
ACCATGAAAAGCACAACGGCCAGAGAGCCGAAGATGCCCGCCGTTTTCCCGGCCTCTATCGAGTCCCTTCCGAGGGACGGGCCGACGGTGACATTCTGAAGTATCTTCACGGGCGCGGGCAATGCGCCCGCCTTAAGCACGATGGCAAGGTCCTTGGCCTCTTCCATGGAGAACCTCCCCTCGATGGAGGCGCTTCCTCCGGCAATCCTCTCCCTTATAACCGGCGCGGAGTAGACATTGCCGTCCAGTATTATAGCGAGCCTCTTTTGGACATTTGCGCCCGTAACCTCCTCGAAGAGCTTCGCCCCCACCGGGTCGAAGGATATGGAGACATAAGGCTCGTTGAACCTCTGGTCTATGCTCACCCTTGCCTCGGTAAGGAGGTCTCCGGTAAGGAGGGTCTGTTTTTTGACGAGATAGGGGAGTCTCCTTACTTCGCCCGTCTGGATATCCACTTCCCTTTCAAAGAGGATTTCCGCATCCGGGGGAAGCTTCTCCTTAGACTTTTCGACGAGGCCCTCTTCTTCGCCCGGGGGCACACTGCGGGGGAGCTCTGCGGCCAATGGTGCGACATCGTCAACAATCTTGAATTCAAGGAGGGCCGTCTTTCCTATGATGTCTATTGCGCGCTTGGGGTCCTTGACCCCGGGGAGCTGGACTACGATTTCGTTTTCGGCCTGCGCATGGATTGTGGGCTCGGAAACCCCGAACTGGTCTATCCTGTTTCTTATCGTCTCAAGCGCCTGCTCGCTTGCATTGTCCTTAATCCTCTTTGCCTCTTCGTCCGAGAGCATGAACTTCCCGTGCTCGACCGATGCGAGCGTGGGGTAGTTCTTCGAGACGGCATCGAGGGCCTCGGGCGATGCGGGGCTTACGGTGATGAAGAGTCCTTCCCTTTTGACATCGGCCTGAATCTTCTTCTTTGCGAGCATCTCCTTGATTGACTGCGAAACCCTGTCCGCGCTCACCTCCACAGCCTTGTCGCCCTGCACCTCGAAGACGAGGTGCGTGCCGCCCTGAAGGTCGAGGCCGAGCACAATCCCCTTAGCGGGCATACTCTTTTTCCACCAGCCGGGCATGCCGCTCCAAAGCGGGGTGTTCGGCAGAAAATATATGAGGGCCGCCACCGCGGCGGCGCCTATCAGTATGAACCGGTATAGTACCTTTTTCTTCAAAATGACCTCCGGATAAACTCAGCAGATATTTTGCACGAAATCTATAGGATTTGGCAAGCAGTCGACTTGCCTCATCAGAAATCTAAATGAAACCGATTCGTTGCCTCATTTAAGAA
>CAZPPU010000066.1:3568-8550 GCA_964588515.1 uncultured Nitrospirota bacterium | reverse complement strand
CCATCCTCTTTCTTTCGGTAATATCGGAAAGAAGACCCATAACGCCGGTAACCTTGCCTTTCGGGTCACGGAGCGCAGATGTTGACAGGCTGACATCAATGAGCGAGCCGTCCTTTCTAAGGCGTTTTACCTCGACATCCGAGATGTAGTCGCCCTTTTCGGCGCGTGCAGTAAATTCCTTGAATTCCTCCTGTTTGTCTTTCGGTATGATGGGATTTGGTTTGCCGAGCGCCTCTTCTTCTTTCCAGCCGAATATGCGCTCTGCCGCAGGGTTCCAGAGGATGATTTTCTTTTCAAGGTCAACCGCTATAATGGCAAGCGGTGAGGACTGAATCAATGCCCTGAGAATGGAGTCGTCGTTAGACGGCTTTACAAGTTTCTTTCGGGCTTTATCCGATGTTGTCCTCAATAGCCTGCCTCCGTGATTTGGATTTTAGCACAGTAAACAACTTTGGGATAGTAAGTTTTTATCTAAGGATAAGCTGATGTGCATTAATGCCTGCTTTTATAAATGGAAAGCTCGTCATTCAGCCTCTTAATCTCTTCCTTAAGCTCCTTCATCTTAAGCTCCCTTCCCACGGCCATCTGATAAAACTTCTCCAGTTCCGCCACCCTTTCTTTTACTTCCACCTCTGTCTGCCTGCGCCTTTCGTCTTTTTCAATGAATTCAAGCGCAAATGAGATGTCTTGGAAAAGCTCTCTAAGCAGGCCGATTTCCTCGGGTATAAAGAATCGAGGCTCCGGAGAGTAAAGATTGAATGTGCCGAGTATGCGGCCCTCGGCCTTTAAAGGCAATGCAATAGACGAGCGGTAGCCGCGCTTAAGCGCCTCCTCCCGCCACGGAAGCATGATGGGGTCATGCTCTATATCATTACAGATAAACGGCTCTCCCGTGCGCATTGCATTGCCTGTGGGCCCCCTGCCTTCGGGCAGGTCTTCTCTAATCGAAATTCTGATATTGTCAAGATAGCCCCCTGTATCGCCGTAATCGGCAACGGGTTTTACCATGGATGTGTCTTTATCAACAATGCCTATCCATGCCATCTTGAAAAGTCCCTTCTCCACTGCAATGCGGCATGCCTCCTGAAATAATTTATCGCGGTCATGGATTCTTACGATTGCTTCGTTGATTCCGCTTAAAACAGAATATACCCTCGTCAACTGGCTGATTTTATTTTCGGCTTTTCTCCGTTCGGTGATGTCAAGAAGGCTCCCGATGACAGCCGGTAGACCCCGATACAAAGTGCGGGAGCCGTAGACCTCTACATAGATGATTCCCTCGCTACTGGTCAATCCCCTGAATCTATAATTCACAGCTTCCATCTCTCCGGAAATCCGCCTCCTCAGGTTTTCCTCCACAATAGGCCAGTCCTCCGGAAATACAAGGTCTTTCGGGCCTTTTTTATCTGTAAGCTCCTCGGCCCTGTAGCCGAAAATCTCGGCAAGCTTGGGATTGACATACTTGAATACCCCGTCCTGTATGAGGTAAACGCCGACAAGGGATTTCTCAACAAGGCTCCTGAATTTTTCTTCCGATTCTTCGATGGCATTTCCCCGGAATCTAAATTCGGCAATCATGGACCCCACAAAGAAGATGCCGATGAGCGCGAGGATGCTTACGAGGAGGCCGGGGATTTCTGTTACCGCAGGAGTCACAATTCGTCCCTCCACCACTTCGTGGAGCGTCAGGGCCTGCCGTACGGTCATAAGTGCAAGCATCAACATGAAAAAGCCTATTCTCCAGTCCCGAAGGCGCAGGAGAAGGACAATTGACCAAAGCATCGCCGCAAGGCGGATTATTATTGACACGGAAATTACGGCCAACAGGCTCATTAATGCCTCCTTAAGAAAGTATAGCAGGAAGACTGAGGGGTTCAAGCCTTGAATTCCCCAAGCCCTATATGGGATAATTTCATGGTTGTCGACCCTTTATTTTCCAAGTCGTGAGGCAGGGGATATCTCATAATGCTCTGGAGGCATAATGGCTAAGATAGACGAACTCTCCATCAACACGATAAAGGCGCTTTCCGCAGACGCCGTAGAAAAGGCGAAGTCCGGACATCCGGGCATGCCTATGGGAGACGCCTCGATGGCCTATGTCCTCTGGACGAAGGCCATGAGGTATAACCCTCAAAACCCCCTCTGGCCCAACAGGGACAGGTTCATACTCTCGGCAGGACACGGCAGTATGCTCCTTTATAGCCTGCTTCATCTTACGGGCTACGGCATATCTCTCGATGATATAAAAAACTTCCGGCAGTGGGGCTCCAAGACCCCGGGGCATCCCGAATACAATCCCGCATTGGGCATCGAGACCACCACAGGCCCCTTGGGACAGGGCTTTGCAACGGGCGTGGGGATGGCAATGGCGGAGAAATACCTGAGGGGGCTTTTCAGCAGGCCGGGATTCCCGGTCATAGACTATCGCATCTACGGCATCGTCAGCGACGGCGATATGATGGAAGGCATATCTTCGGAGGCCGCATCCCTCGCAGGACACCTCAAGTTAAGCAAGCTCATCTATCTTTACTCGGACAACAAAATCACTATAGAGGGCCCGACATCCCTTGCATTCACCGAGGATGTACGCCGGAGGTTTCTCTCATACGGCTGGCATGTCCTGAAGGTAAACGGATACGACCTCAAGGGCATGGAAAAGGCGCTCAAAGATGCAAAGGACGAAAAGGAAAGACCCTCGCTAATCATAGCAAGGACCCATATCGGGCACGAATGTCCGGGCAAGCAGGATACACCGGAAGTCCACGGCGCGCCCCTCGGCCCGGAGGCAATCAGGCTTTTCAAGGAATGCCTCTGCCTCCCGCAAAAGGATTTCCATATCCCCAAAGAGGTCATCGCACACATGCGGAAGGCGGCCTCAAAAGGGCTTTCGGAAGAGAAGAAGTGGAAGGCCCTGTTTGAGCGCTATAGAAGGAAAGAGCCGGAGCTTACACGGCTCTGGGACAGGCTCTCACAGGGAAAGCTCCCCGAGGGCCCCGATGGAATAGACAGGGCGCTACCGCGGTTTAAGCCGTCCGACGGCCCTATCGCAACGAGGAGCGCATCGGGCAAGGCGCTTAATTCGATTGCAGGCCTGATGCCGGAACTCATCGGCGGCTCGGCGGACCTTGCGCCCTCAAACAATACTTATCTTAAAGGTTTCCCGGATTTCTCCGCAAAGCAGGCGGGCAGGAATATCCATTTCGGCGTGCGGGAGCATGCGATGGCCGCGGCCTTAAACGGGATGGCCCTTTCCGGGATGCTCGTCCCTTACGGCGGCACATTCCTCGTATTTTTAGATTACATGATGCCCCCGGCGAGGCTTGCCGCACTCATGAAGACCCGCGTGCTCTATATACTCACGCACGATTCTATCGGCGTGGGTGAGGACGGCCCCACGCACCAGCCCGTAGAGCACCTTACGCACCTGAGGGCCATACCCGGCATGACCGTCATAAGACCCGCGGATGCAAACGAGACCGTAGAGGCATGGAAGGTTGCGCTGAGGACAAAGGGGCCTTCGGCCCTTATTCTTTCGAGGCAGAACCTCCCTGTGATAGACAGGTCGCATTATGCTCCTGCCGAAGGGGTAAGCCGTGGGGGGTATGTCGTCTCGGATTCAAAAGGCGCGCCTGAACTCATACTTATAGGGTCGGGCTCCGAGGTCCACCTCTGTCTTTCTGCGGCAGAGGGACTCAGGACAAAAGGGGTTGATGCAAGGGTCGTAAACATGGCAAGCATGGAGATATTCGAGGCACAGGACAGGGCCTACAAGGAAAGCGTCCTTCCGCCCGGCGTCAAAAAGAGGCTTGCCGTCGAGGCGGGCGCTACGCTTTGTTGGCATAAGTATGTCGGCCTCGAAGGCGCAGTCATAGGGATGGACAGGTTCGGGGCCTCGGCGCCCGGAAAGACGCTCTTTGAGAAGTTCGGCTTTACCGTGGAAAACATAATACAGAAGGCCACGGCCCTGCTAAGGGGATAAAGGGACCTGTTTTTTGCCGCCGGATTTCCGCTCGATATCATCGATGAGTTTTATCCGTTCCTCCGTAGCCGGGTGAGTCGAGATGAACTTTTCGCCATAGAAGCGGGGAGCGTTTTTTGTGAGCCTCTCAAGGATGTCCCTGTAGGGCTGTGTGCCCCGGCCTTTTTTTATGAGCTGGGTGGCCGCAAAGATATCGGCCTCCCTCTCGAACTTCCTTGAATATCCGGACTGGGTAAGCACGGTAGGCAGTGAAGAGGCAAGCGATGTGATGGATGTTGCGTCGCCGACCACCAGCGTAACGAGCGCAAAGACCCCTGCGTCCTGTATTACGGCGCGCAGGCCGTGACGCATTACGACATGGGCAACCTCGTGGGCAAGCACCCCCCTTATTTCGTCAATGCCTTCCGAAAGCTCAACGAGCTCGTCCGTGAGCACTATCTGGCCGGATGGAAGGGCAAAGGCATTAGGGCCGAGGAAAGGGCTTTTCCTGAAGTCGACCTTGTAGTCGAATTTCGACGGCCCGACTTCGGCGACAAGCTCCTCGAAGCAGGCCCTTATCTCGGCGACCCTATCCGCCTTCAACTCCGAGGGGGCGAGCATCTTTCCGTCGAGGAACTCAAGCGTCTGACGGCTCATCGCCCCGGCAACCTCTTTCGGCACGGAAGCGGCAACCATCTTTGCAAGAGGCGGTATGCCGTAGGCGATAAACGCCCAAACGCATATCACGATGCCCGTAACCGAGGCGACTACGACTTTCCAACTGCTTTCAAGAAGACTCACATGCCGCATTACGATATTTTTTCCAAGACGACCCTCGAGTGCGGCCACGGCCTTAAGGTCCGTGGTCTCGACCTGCGCCCCGCCCGGCAGTCTTATCGTCCGGGCGGTCTTTCCGAGGGGTGGAGAGATTTTCAAATTCCGTAAAGATACCTCCAGATGCAGTGAGCCTTCGAGTCCTTCTATGATAAGCCCTCTGCAGGTCCATGTCAAACCGACCGGCTGG
>CAZPPU010000066.1:0-3558 GCA_964588515.1 uncultured Nitrospirota bacterium | reverse complement strand
CGGGCAGTCTTTCCGAGGGGTGGAGAGATTTTCAAATTTCGTAAAGATACCCCAAGATGCAATTCAACGCCTTCTATGAGAAGCTCTCTGCCGGTCCATGTCAAACCGACCGGCTGGGCCTTCGAGCTCCTGCCGTCGAAATAAGCGCCCGAAAACCTTATCATAGGCCGACTTCGAGGTCGAAAAAGTCCGTAGCGACATCGCCGTATGCGCTTTCGCCTTCGCTTGCGGCGGAGACGAAACCGTCGAGGTCCTCCGGGGCAAAAACCGAGATATTGTCCGTTATGTATTTCATGCGCCTTACCTTGGCCCATGGGATGAGAAGCCCGACCGACAGGATTATTGCAAATATATTCGATAAATGGAGCCGGAAAAGTTTCGCGGGTTTCAGCGCGCTTTTAAACCGGAGGTCGCCGAGACTCGAATTGCCGAAGCAGTAGTTGGTCTGCCATGCATAAAAAAATTGCTGGAGAAAGACCGTGCCCGCGGCCATCATAAGGTACATGATTGCAAACACCGGCATGAGAACGGCGATATCGGGTTTGAAAACTCCCGGGCCGCTTAAGACAAGCGGAAAAATAATTATTGCAGATAGGAAGGACATTACCGCCACAACGCCGAGGGCCGCAAGGGCAGTGAGGAGGTATAGCATATAGAACTCCCCCGCCTTGCCGCGGCACCGGTTTTCGGTCGACCCGTAGGCGAGGTTTCCGAAGAAGTAATTCTTTTTCCTGAACGCTATGTAGGGGAAGATGAGACCTAAGGTGAGCGGCAAAAGCAGAAGAAAAAGCAGATATACCCTGTAGCTTTCGCCTACCGTCCCCATGAACCTTAAACGGATATTCCTGTAGACCGTATTCTGCGCAAAGAACCTGAGCGACTTGTATACGAGAAACGGAAATACGATACCGAAGATTGCTATAACGATTAGCGTGAGAACGGGGTTCACGGCGCCGCTTATGCTGTAAAGCGCAACACCCGCCCCGATTACCAGGTGTCCCTTGAGTATCGCAACCGGGTTTGCGGTGTAATCGAAAGGGTGCCCGTCGAGGGTCGTGTTGGCGTAAAAGTATTGTCTGGTGCGCACTTTGGCCCATGCCGCATAGATGCCGAGGGTAATCAGGGTAAGGAATGTATTTACAATCCATATCCTGAAATACTCGCCTGCGGCTCCGGTGAACTCAAGCCTCAACCGCCTGCCGGTGGCCGGGACTTCCCTTACGAGCTCGGTTTCCCCGGCCTTGGTCCAGTTTTTAAACCCCCGGCGCCAGACGAGCGTTCCATCGTTGATGGCGCCCGTCTGAAGGAGTCTCCTGAGCGCATCGGCGCCGAGGGGGCCGTTACTTTTCTTATCCGCCACATAATACCACATGGTTTGCCTGTGCCAAGAATATACATCAATCCAAAATAGTGCGTCAAGACTCTCTCATGATTTACTGCGCTTTCTCATAAGCTCCCATTCGTTCACATTCCGCCTACCACACTTTCAAGGTGTATAGGGATTACCTTGCCATCATAAAAATGAAAATGCGCTCATAAGAAAGACTCCGGGCAAGCCGGAGTGACAACATGAAGAAATCCTATGCGGGTGAGTGGCTACAGCCTCTCTATCAAATACATCGCATTGTATTTCAAGAGCGCATATGCCTCCGGTGTGAGGTGCTTGCCCTTCGGGCAGGGGGCACTGCCCCCCTCGTAGCTTTCGCATCCCTGCGCCTCGACCTCGTTTATGAAGGCAGAGAGGATGTTTTTTGCAGTTTCGGTATCGCCCTTTTCCAGCTTTTTCCTTGCGGCAGACAGCTTCGCATCCAGGCTCTGCTCTATGCCCTTGTTCGTTATCCAGCCTAAAGACGATGCCTCATGCTTCATGGAGATGATGTAGTTGAGGAAATCCAAAGGGTTAAAGTCCAAAGGCGGGGCAGTCGGGCCGAGGGTCTTGCCTTTGAAGGCTATTTGTTCTTCAATTTCCTTGGCTTTCTTTTCATCCTCCTCTGAAACATATCCTTCTACAACAAGCACCCACTTGGGCTCCACTATAATCTCACGAATGGTTGGAATGCCAGGGCTAACAATTATAAAACCGCCAAATGATTGACCAGGCATTATGCGATATTTTTTTTCGTCACTTCCCCAGTCTACAGTCCCTCCAGTTGTGATACCTCCAGACCAGCCTGATGGAGGCGTTACTCCTACAGGAACCATTATCTTCTTTAAAAGAGAGCCATACGACGCAAGTTCTTCGTTAAAAAGCACGGTCAGCATCTTCCCATCACGGTCTATACCCTGCTGGATTATCAAACCTTCAGGACTTAACTCCTGGCTTTGAGGCGGTCTTGAAATGTCCACTTCAATTCTGGAAATTTGCCCTGTGTTACTTGAAGGATTCGATATCGTATAAGAATATCTGTATAGCTTTTTGTCTTTATCGAATTTCACCGCAGAATCCAACTGAACATCCTTTAAAACAGGAATGTCCATTGCTAATGCGTTGTGAAGCAATAAAATACTAATTCCGACAATCAAAAAACTAAGAACTCCGCTTTTCTTTTCCATAGTAGATACCTCCTTAATAATAAACATCTATATGTTTTTTCCCTCCTGATTCGCACAAAAGATGAGCTTTATTGTAGCTGTTGTTGTAGTACTTGTTTACTATTCGTTCTAATTCATCATCATCCTCGCAATTTATCAGGACAAATTTTTGATTTACCGTATCCCAAACATGCCTGTCAATATCCGCATCCTCGCCTGTCCTGTGAGTTATATGTGGTGCATTCCACTTTCCATAAATATCGAACAATCCTCCCCATACTAAACTCATGTCATTTAAGCCTAAGGTTGTTTTTGTTTTGCTGTAGTATAAAAATGCTATTTTTGCTATTGCATTTATAGTGGTGGCCGTTGCATAGTGATTTTCTGGATGTGTAGAGGTTTGTCCTGTAAGTCGCCAGTAACTGCCTTCCGGCATCTCTCCAAGCATGGGCAGTTTCACATCCATCCAGAAATATTTCATCTCGTCTGTCTCTGCAAGCGTTAATGTAATCTCCTCTGTCCCTGCAACCTCAGAGCTTGTATACTTTGCAGTTTTGGGACCTATTTCTCCTTCATTAAATCCGATTAGAGAGGTTATGCTTCCATGCGGTCTTAAAGCATCATGATGCTCATGTCCTCCTGAATAAGGCACAGGGATAACCTTCAAATCTACCGTGCATCCACCTGAAGGCGCAGGCCTTGTAAGGGAAATCTTTACATCTGCCTCTGTATTTCCGCTTGTCCTTTGCGGCGCTACCCATGAAGGCGTAATCGTTACATCGCCCACCTCACAACACCCCTCATCCGTTTGCCCGTTGCAGTTATTGTCGAGATTGTCTCCGCAGACCTCTTCCTGAGGCAAGACCTCTCCCACACACGCACCCCAGAAGCCGTTTGTGCAGGTCTGAGTTCCCGACCTGCATATGCCGCCAACATCCAGAGTCCCTGCTGGTCCCGAATAACATGCCCTCGTCTGCCCCTCCTCGCACCCCCCGGCACAGACGGTAACAACTTGTCCACTACATT
>CAZPPU010000065.1:0-8916 GCA_964588515.1 uncultured Nitrospirota bacterium | reverse complement strand
GCCCGGTTCGATTCGGGCATCTATCGCGGCAACCGTCTCCCCTATGCGCCGGAGAGGGGCTCGGTAAGACTGAAGGGCGCGACTTATTCGGTCAGTGAGCTTAAGCTTCAAGGGCTTGACGGCACGGTAGTAGCGGCGCTTTCCGACGAGGCGCTTATAAATTCCTTAAAACGGCTCAGGCTCACGCTCTTTGCCCTGCTTGGGGTCTCGCTTTCGCTTTCCCTCGGTTTTGCCGCCCTCTTTATAAAGGCCCTTGCCAGCCCCATAACGCAGATGGCCTCCGTGGTGGAGAAGGTGGGCCGGGGGGAGTTCGACCGGATGCTTGAGGTAAAAGGCAAAGACGAGATAGCGGTCCTCTCAAGCCGGTTCAACGAGATGCAAAGGCAATTGAACGCGCAGAGGCAGGCCCTTGACAGGTATACGGCAGGCCTCGAATACGCGGTCGAAGAGCGCACAAAGGAGCTTGAAAAAGCCCAGCAACAGCTCCTTCAGATACAGAAGATGGAGAGCATGGGCACGCTCGCAGGCGGCATAGCGCACGACTTCAACAACCTGCTTTCCGCCATATTGGGCTATGCGAGCTTCGTCAAGGAGCAGATAGACGAGTCCCACCCCCATTACCGGTACTGGGACATAGTGGAGCAGGCCGCCCTCAGGGGCACGGAGCTTACGGGCCATCTCCTTACATTCGCACGGGGCAGGTTCGAGTTGAGGGCGAAGGAGCCGGTCGATGTAAACGGGCTCCTCAGGGAGCTTCTTGCCCTCCTTGGCCGGACATTCGACAAGTCTATCTCTATAGAGACGAAGCAGGCAGAGGGAAACCTGTACATTTTCGGCGACCAAAATGCCATTTATCAGGCCCTCCTTAACATATGCGTAAATGCAAAGGATGCGATGCCTTCCGGCGGAAGGTTGATTATCGAGCCCTCGGCCTTCGATGCCGCGGAGGACTTTGCCGTCGGGCATCTTCAGGCGCGGCCGGGCAAGTATGTGCAGGTCGGCATCTCGGACACCGGCGTCGGCATGGAGAAGTCGGTTTCGGAGAGGATATTCGAGCCCTTCTTCACGACCAAGGAGCTCGGCAGGGGCACGGGCCTCGGTCTTTCCATAACATATAGCGTTATAAAGACTCACGGGGGCTTCATAGATGTCTATAGCGCGCCGGGCAAGGGCACCACATTCAAGCTCTACCTGCCCGCCTATGAAAAAAAGATGGAGGCCTTACCCGAAGAGGAGGCCGGGACCCTCTCTGCCTCCATCCCCGGCACCCTGCTCCTTGTCGTGGACGACGAAGAGCCCCTCAGAAATCTCTGCAAGGAAATGCTCGAGGCCGCAGGATATAAGGCCCTTACCGCAGAAAACGGGGCCGAGGCCCTGAAACTCTTCGAGCGGGAAAAGGGCAACATAGCGCTTGTAGTCTTAGACCTCATCATGCCGGTGATGAGCGGGCACGAGGCCTTCAGGAGACTGAGGGCAATCGAGCCTTCCGTGAAGGTTTTAATCTCATCGGGCTTCAGCAAAGAGGTCGGCGCCACGCTTGCCGGGGAAAAGGGCATCGCGGGTTTCGTTCAGAAGCCCTACAGGTCGCGCATCCTCCTTAAGGCGGTCAAGGAGGCCCTCGCAGAAAAAAAACCCGAAGCGCAAGCCGGATAAGAGTGGTATAATCTCCATATGCTGAAAAAGGCGTTTATCGCGGTCTTCTTTTGCCTCGGCCTTGCCGGCCTTCTTTACGGCGAGGGCAGGGATGTCCTGGTCGCCACGGTGGACGGGGTGATAAACCCGGTTGCGGCCGAATTCCTTACTAAGAGCATAAAACGGGCAAACGAAAAGGGGGTCGAGGCAATAATCATAGAGCTAGACACGCCGGGCGGCCTTGACGCCTCGATGAGGACCATCGTCAAGGAGATAGTGGGAAGCGGGGTCCCGGTCGTGGTATATGTGTCGCCCAGCGGCGCGAGGGCGGCATCGGCAGGCACCTTTATACTCCTTGCAAGCCACATAGCGGCAATGGCCCCGCAAACGAACATAGGCGCGGCCCACCCGGTCGGGGTAGGCGAAAAAATGGACGAGACGATGGCGGCGAAGGCCACTAACGATGCGGCCGCATACATAAAGTCCCTTGCGGAAAAACGGGGCAGGAACTCGAAGTGGGCCGAGGACGCCGTAAGAAAGAGCGTTTCGGCTACCGAGCAGGAGGCCCTGAAATTAGGCGTCATAGACCTCGTCTCAAACGACCTGAACTCCCTGCTTCTGAAGCTCGACGGCAGGGTCGTGGAGACCGCAACAGGCAAGCGCACGCTCTTGACCGCCGGGGCCAATGTCGTAAGAGAGGAGGTGGGCCTCAGGCATAAGATACTGAACTTCATAAGCGACCCCAATGTGGCCTATATCCTCATGCTCCTTGGGTTTTACGGCCTGTTTTTTGAGCTTACCAACCCGGGGGCGCTATTCCCCGGCATCGTAGGCGGCATATGTCTCATACTTGCCTTCTATGCGTTTCAGACCCTGCCTGTAAATTATGCCGGGCTGTTGCTTATAGTCCTTGCAATCATACTTTTTGTCTTGGAGGTGAAGATAGTCTCCCACGGGGCGCTTGCAATCGGCGGGGTAATAGCGATGGCGCTTGGGAGTGTAATGCTGTTTGAGGCGAAGGGGCCGTTTGTGAGGCTTTCCCTTAAGGTAATCCTGCCTGCCGTGATTTTGACCGCGCTCTTTTTCACCATGACGCTCGGCCTTGCCTTCAAGGCCCTGAGGAGAAAACCCACGACCGGAGGCGAGGGCCTCGTGGGGCTTGAAGGCGCGGCAAGGACGGATATCGGGCCGGAGGGCGGGCAGGTCCTCCTCCGGGGGGAGATATGGTCCGCTTACTCGGATGAGCCGGTAGAAAAGGGCGGGAAGGTCCGCGTCGAATCCGTAACCGGCCTCAAGGTGAAGGTAAGGAAGTCTTGAGGTTTCAAATTTCAAATTCAAAGAAGGAGGTTTAAGATGCCGGGTTTAGGGTCATCGTTCATAGGAGTACTCTTTGTGGTATTCCTCGTTATGTACTTCATCTCCGCGGCCATAAAGATACTCAAGGAGTACGAAAGGGGCGTGGTCTTCAGGCTTGGGAGAATCATACCGCTTAAGGGGCCGGGCCTCGTCGTAATCTGGCCGATTATAGACAAGTTGGTGAGGGTGAGCCTAAGGACCGTAACGATGGATGTGCCTTCGCAGGATGTGATAACGAAGGACAATATCTCGGTCAAGGTCAATGCGGTGGTCTACTTCAGGCCCATGGAGCCGATTAAGGCCATAACCGAGGTCGAGGACTTCTACTATGCAACAAGCCAGATAGCGCAGACCACGCTTAGGAGCATCTTGGGGCAAAGCACCCTCGACGACCTGCTTTCAAAAAGGGAGGAGCTTAACGCCGAGCTCCAGAAGGTCATAGACTTCCAGACCGAGCCGTGGGGCATCAAGGTCAGCGTGGTGGAGGTAAAGAATGTAGACCTGCCTCCGGAGATGCTCAGGGCCATAGCAAAGCAGGCCGAGGCCGAACGGGAAAGACGGGCGAAGGTAATCCACGCAGACGGAGAGTTTCAGGCCGCGCAGAAACTTGCGGACGCCGCAAAAATTATCGCATCGGAGCCCGTGTCCCTTCAGCTCCGGTACCTCCAGACGCTCGTTGAGGTGGCCGCAGAGAAGAACTCAACGACGATATTCCCCATCCCGATAGACCTGATAAAACCGTTCATAGCCTTGATGGATAAGATGGGGGCTCAGAAATAGCAGGAGGCCGCATATAAAATCCCTCCTAACCTCCCTTTGCCAAAGGGAGGGATTCTACCACTTGATAAGCGCGGAGGCCCATGTGAGGCCTCCGCCGAAGGCCTCAAGCAGGATATAATCGTCCGCCCGCACCCTGCCTGTCCGCACCGCCTCATCGAGCGCAATGGGGATTGAGGCCGCGGATGTGTTTCCGTAGCGGTCTATATTGACGAGGACCTTTTCCAGTGGAAGGCCGAGCCTCTTTGCCGTGGCCTGTATTATCCGCAGGTTGGCCTGATGCGGTATGAGGAGCGAAATCTGCGAAGGCAAGAGCTTATTGGCGGCGAGCGTCCGCTCAACAAGCTCTTCGAGCGTCCTTACCGCTATCTTGAATGTCTCGTTGCCCTTCATCTTTATTAAGTGCAGTTTGTTCTTGACCGTCTCCTTGGATGCCGGGTTCCTCGAGCCGCCGCCGGGCACGCTCAGGAGGTCCCCAAGCCCGCCGTCCGAATAAAGGTGCGTAGAGAGTATGCCCCGGTCTTCCTCCGTCGGCACAATCACGGCCGCACCCGCCCCGTCTCCGAAGAGCACGCATGTCGACCTGTCCTGCCAGTCCGTAAAGCGCGATAGCACCTCTGCGCCGACAAGCAGGATCGTCTTTGCACTGCCCGCCCTTATCATCGCATCCGAAATGCCCAAGCCGTAGATGAACCCGCTACATGCGGCGTTTATATCGAATGCGGCGGCGTTCTTCGCCCCGAGTGCATCCTGGAGGATGCAGGCCGTCGAGGGGAACGGCATATCGCCGGTGACAGAGGCGACTATTATGAAATCCAGATTCTTCGGTTTGACGCCTGCATCGCTGAGGGCCTTCTTTGCGGCCTCGCATGCGAGGTCCGATGTTGCCTGAGAAGGGGCGGCTATGCGCCTTTCACGGATTCCGGTCCTTTCGGTTATCCATTCGTCGGAGGTCTCGACCATCCCTTCGAGGTCGTGGTTTGTGAGGATGCGCTCCGGCGTGTACGAGCCCGTTGCCGCTATCTTAGCCCGAAGCAATAGTGCTCTCCGCCGGATGGATGGACTTAATCTCCTCGGAAATAGACTCGTTGACTTTTTTTCTGGCAAACTCCGCGGCCACCTTGAGTGCGTTTTTTATGGCCTTCTCCGAAGACCTGCCGTGGCATATGATGCAGGCGCCGTTTATTCCAAGGAGGGGCGCGCCCCCTGCCTCGGCATAGTCCGTCTGCCGTTTGAAGCTCCTGAAGACGGGTTTCATGAGGAGATATCCGAGCTTCCTTATGGGCGTGCCCGTGATTTCCCGTTTGAGCATCTTTATCGTAACCTCGGCAAGCCCCTCGGCGGTCTTGAGCATGACATTGCCGATGAAGCCGTCGCAGACGACGGCATCCACATTGCCTAAGAATATGTCCCTGCCCTCGACATTGCCGGCGAAGTTTATCTTTGCGGAACTTAGGAGCTTGAACGCCTCTTTTGTAAGCTCGTTTCCCTTCGACGCCTCTTCGCCGATTGAGAGGAGGCCTATCTTCGGCCGGGGCCTTTCCAGTATGAGCCGGCAGTAGGCGTCCGCCATGAGGGCGAACTGAAGGAGGTTTTCCGGCGCACAGTCCACATTGGCGCCCGCATCTATGAGGACGAATTGTTTTTTGTATGTAGGCATTATTGCGGCTATGGCCGGTCTTTCGACCCCCGGGGACTTCCCGAGGATGAGGAGCGCCGTGGCCATCGTGATGCCGGAGTGGCCCGCGGATACGACGGCATCCGCCCCCCCGTCCCGGTGGAGCTCCATCGCCCTTTTTATCGAGGAGTCCTTTTTCCTTCTGAGGGCCGAAAACGGGTCGTCCATCACGATGAACTCGGAGGCGTGCTTAATGGTTATGTTGCTTTCGGGATATTCCTTTTCCTGAAGCTCCCTTGTCAGGGCCGCCTCGTCTCCGACGAGTACCACCTCGATGTCCGACCACTCGGCGACCGCCTCTATGGCGCCGTTTACCGTGGTGGCCGGGGCGTAGTCGCCGCCCATCGCATCGAGCGCTATCCTTACTTTCCGGTTCAAGTCGTTTTTTCGACTACGGGGATGACCTTCCGTCCGGCGTATGAGCCGCAGTTGGGGCAGACCCTGTGGGGCTCTCTGGGCTCCGCGCACTCCGGGCAGGGGCTGAGGTTGGGGGTTACGCCCTTCCAGTTCGCCCTCCGTTTGTCCCTTCTTGTCCGCGTATGACGGTGTGTGGGGTTAGCCATTTCATTTTCTCCTTGTGGGTTCTTTAAGCGCCTCGAATCCCGAGTCCGCTTTTTGGGCCGCACAGCCGCACGGCCCTTCGTTGAGGTCCGCGCCGCATCTCGGGCAGAGGCCCAAGCATGTTTCTTTGCAGAGGGGCTTTAGCGGGACGCTGAGCAGCATCTGCTCCTCGACCATCCCTTCGATGTCGAGCTCGTCGCCCCCGTAAAAGCCGGTTTCGAGTTCATCGGCCTTAAGCTCATGCTGTTTATCGCCCGGGCCGAGACCTTCGGCGGGCTCGTAAACAAGGTCCACCGGGACAGCGAGTTCCTTTGTGAAGTCCTTAAGGCACCTTGAGCAGGTCATCGCCTGCGCGGCCCTTATGATGCCGCTTACGACCACCTCGGCGCCGACTTTCCTTATCTTCAGGCTGACCTTGACGGGCTGAACGACCCTTACCGAATCGGAGTTCAAGGCCTCTTCCCGCTCTACCTCAAGCCCCTCCTCGGGGATTTCCGAAACCGCAATCTTCATAAGATTTAATCTTAACGGGTATGGGCGTTTCCTGTCAAGAAAACCCCGCCCGCCGGCAGGCGGTCCGATAGTCTGCTATAATGAAGCATTCAAGGAGGCCGGATGAAACGGGTTCTTAGCGGGATGCAGGCCAGCGGGAGGCTCCACCTCGGAAACCTCGTAGGCGCGCTCCAAAACTGGGTAAGGCTTCAGGGACAATACGAGTGCTTTTATTTCGTTGCGGACTGGCACGCCCTTACAACCGGCTATGCCGACCCCTCGGGCCTGAGAGACTCCACAGAGGACTTGCTCGTTAATTTCCTTGCCGCCGGGCTCGACCCGGAAAAATCCACGCTCTTCCTTCAGTCCCGTGTCCTTGAACATGCGGAGCTTCATCTTATCCTCGGCATGCTTACCCCGCTTGGATGGCTTGAGCGCGTCCCCACCTACAAGGAAAAACAGGAGGAGCTTAAAGACAGGGACCTCTCCACATACGGGTTTTTGGGCTACCCGGTCTTGCAGTCCGCGGACATCCTTATCCACAGGGCGGACTTCGTGCCCGTGGGCATAGACCAGTTCCCCCACCTTGAGATAACACGCGAGATAGCAAGACGGTTCAACTATCTCTATGGGAAACAGATATTCCCCGAGCCCGAAGGCCTCCTTACGGAGTTCCCCAAAGTGCCCGGCACCGACGGAAGGAAGATGTCCAAGAGCTACGGAAACGCCATATACCTCAGCGACCCCCCGGATGTCGTAGAGGGAAAACTAAAGACCATGATGACCGACCCGGCAAGGAAAAGGCGCACCGACAGGGGCGAGCCCGAGATGTCGCCCGTCTATCACCTCCATAAGATATTTTCGAGCAAGGAAGAGCAGGAATGGGCCGCCCACGGGTGCAGGACCGCGGAAATCGGTTGTCTTGACTGTAAAGGCGTGCTTATCAGGAATGTCTTTAAGGTCTTAGAGCCCATCTGGCAGAAGAGGCAGGAGCTACTTAAAGACCCGGGGCTTCTTGCCGACATCATGGATGAAGGAAGCCGCAAGGCAAGGACAGCCGCGGAAGAAACAATGCACCTTGTGAGACAGGCCGTAGGACTGGTACATAAATTAGGGGGCCGCTGAGAGCCGGCATTACATCCCCGCTCTGGACAAGAAACAAATGTCAGAGGAAAACCGCTGTCGAGGGTTTAGTTTAGTTCCTTTTCCTTTGGGGGTTAGGCCGGGAGACCTGAATCAGTCCGAGCCTTTCAAGGAAAGAAGACATCTCATTTATCTCGGAAGATTCTAACCTCCACCCCAACTGGGAAGCTTTTCTTTTGATTTTTGGCCCCGTAACTGTGCCGTTGCTTTTAACTATGTGATAAATCTTGGCAGCCTTGGACAGCTTATCATAATCATGAGATACAGTAAAACGATCAAGTTTTTTAAGAATATTCTTTATATCTTTGTATTGTTGAGTCTGTTTAAATTTCTTTAAAATTTCTTTTCCTTCCCCTGTAAGCTCAAAAGTATATCGTCTAACTTCACCCCAAACATCCCAGTCGGAAGAGAACCGCTCCTCGACCTCATTTAAAAATCCAATGCTAACAAGATTCTCTAAAGCAACAGCCACATCGGAGCTATAAGGCCCGTAATAGTGCGGCCTAAAATTAACACCTAAACCTGCAATCTCATTTATGAAATAAACAGCTTTCTGCAGTAATGTTTTCCCAATGAACGTATTATTATGGTCAACAATCGTAAGAATTAGATATGGTAATGGTAGTCGTGTCATTCCCTGCCCGCCGCCATGATTTAACTATACAATATCTTTTCAACTTTGTCATTAATTTTTTTTCTTTCCTTTTCTTTTTTATCATCGCATGGTGCATATACTTGCAATTCAGGAGTTTTTTCTGCTCCTTTAAAGTTAAAGATTGACCATGGGATATCGCTGATTTTTTCGGGTTCTCTGGTTGCCAGTTTTACTAAAATTGAACTATCATCAATTGAGAATCCTTCTGGCCGTCCAATTGGGTTCTTAATATCTACTATTTTTACTATTACGGAGCGTGGCTTTATGCTCAGCTCTTTTCCGAGCGCCTTCTCCAATTCAATTTTATCCTCATCACTCAATTTGCTGAACTTATCTTTTAGTCTCGCTCCTGCAAGGTCGGCAATTCTTTTTTTATGAATTAACTTAAAAAGTCGTCTGTGAAAAAGTCTTTCAGAAATCTCTTTCGATAACGGGCCTCCTTTTTTCATGATCAAGCCCATCAGGTTTCCATCATAATATATACAGTACCTTTCTATGAATGCCTCAGTGCCATCATATGTATATAGGTTTTTCACTTCCTCAAGGCCCTCTTCAACAGCAATCTCAATTCCTCTGACAATCATGGCATCAGTGATGCATGTAATCTTGTGGAAATAAACCT
>CAZPPU010000064.1:3558-9122 GCA_964588515.1 uncultured Nitrospirota bacterium | reverse complement strand
TATTGCGCCGTGCTGTTTGTAGTAACCGCATCAGGGCCGGTGATTGCGCCGCAGGGCGCCACGGGCGCCTGCGATATCGGGTCGGAGGCCGTGGGTGTTTCGCAGGTCTCGGCAAGGGCGGAACCGGAAAGGAGGAGGATAGAGAGTATTGATAATATAAATATCCTTTTTATATGTCTCATTTTTATATGTCTCATTTTCCTATCTGATTTATACATGAGCTTTATATCTACATCCGCCTTTCAGGTGCTCCTCGAACTCCGGCCTGAAGTGCTTGAGGAAGTTTATGACCACGGTTGCGGCCCCGTCTCCGAGGGGGCAGAATGTCTTCCCTAAGATGTTTCCCGCAATGTCGCTCATGATGTCTATATCGTCTTTTTCCGCCCGACCTTTTTCTATGCGCTCAAGGACCCGCCTGAGCCAGCCCGTGCCTTCCCTGCACGGGGTGCACTTGCCGCAGGATTCGTGCTCGAAGAACCTCATCGCCCTCAGGCAGACCCTGACGAGGCAGACGCTCTCGTCAAATACCATGACCGCTCCGGAGCCCAACATGGAGCCGTGCTTTGGCATGGAGACGAAGTCCATCGGACAGTCTATCTTATCCGGCGGAAGCACAGGCGTGGATATCCCGCCGGGTATGACCGCCTTTAGCGTTTTTCCCCCTCTTATGCCGCCGGCGTGGGTGTAGATTATCTCCCTCAGGGTCGTGCCCATCGGAAGCTCGTAGACTCCGGGCCTTTGCACATGCCCGCTTACCGAGTAGAGCTTGGGTCCGGGGCAGTCCGGAGAGCCTATCTTTGAGTAGGCCTCCGCGCCTATCTCCATTATGACGGGGATATTGGAAAGGGTCTCGACATTGTTTACCACCGTGGGGAGGGCGAATGCGCCGACATTGACAGGGAAGGGCGGCTTGATTCTCGGCTGTCCGCGCTTGCCTTCGAGGGACTCTATGAGTGCGGTCTCCTCCCCGCATATGTATGCGCCTGCGCCCTGATGGACCGTCAGCTCGAACTTTACGCCCTTGCCCATTATGTTTTCGCCCAGATAGCCCTTCTCGTATGCCTGCTTGATGGCCGCATTCAGGACATTCCCGGCATGAGGATACTCCCCCCGCAGGTATATATAGCCGTATTGGGCCTTAAGCGCATGCCCTGAGACGGCCATGCCCTCTATGAGGAGATGGGGGTTTTTTTCGAGTATGGGCCTGTCCTTAAAAGTGCCGGGCTCGCCCTCGTCGGCATTGCAGAGGAGGTACTTCGGGAACTTCGGGTCGGCATTGGCGAATGTCCATTTCATCCCGGTCGGAAACCCTGCCCCGCCCCTTCCTCTAAGGCCGGATTTCTTGACTTCTTCGATGAGCGCCTTCGGTTCTGTTTCGAGGGCCTTTCTCAGGCCTTGGTATCCGCCGGCCTTTTCGTATTCGCCGAGGTCGGTCGAGTTTGGGTTTTCTATGTTCCTGAGTAGATAGCTCATTTATATCTTTCGAGGATTTCGAATATGTTGGTTTCGTTAAGGTTTTCATGGGAGTCGTTATTGACGAGCATAGCCGGGGCGGCGCCGCAGGCCCCGATGCATTCCATGACGACGAGGGAGAACCTTCCGTCCGGGGATGTGCCTCCGGCCTCGAGACCGTAGCGGTTCTTGAGATGCCCAAGGAGGTCTTCGGCCCCGAATACCATGCATGCGACATTGGTGCAGAGCTGTATGAGGTGCCTTCCCGCGGGCTTGTGCTTGAACATCGAATAGAATGTCGCAACGCCCCGGACAAGCGCAGGCGGGACATTAAGCGCAGATGAGACGGACTTTATGGCCTCGGGGGAAAGCCATCCGAATTCCCTTTGTGCGATGTAAAGGGCAGGCAGGACTGCGGCCCGAGCATCCGGGTACCTTTCTCTTACGGCCGCAAGCTCTCTTAACGCCGGGGCTTTCAGCCCCGAAATCGCAGTATCCTTGAGCATCACCCTCCGGCCTTACGCGGGGGCTACAAGCCCCCTTTAACGCGGGGGCTCGTAGCCCTCTTAATGGAATTCTCAATGGCCGTATATTTATACTCTAAAGACCCCCTGCATGTCAACATAAAAATATCAGGGAAACGGAAATTTCAATTTTGAGGGAAAGAGCCTGAGAGACGACTTGCCGGGGCTATCTCGCCGGTTTCTTTAATCACAAGCGAATCCCCTCTTTCTTCCGAAAGCGCCTTTATAAGCCTGATGCCTTTGCCTTCCGTGTCGGTGCGGGGTATGCCGCCGTCCATGAGCTTTACCGGCACGAGCCTGCCGTTGAGGAAGTCGCCTGTTTGGGCATCGAGCCTGACCCTGAGGATGAGGCTTGTGCCGCTTGGGCCTTCGGTGTTGAACCTCCCGTAGGTAAGGAAATTGCCGAGGCTGTATGCGATGAGTTTGCCTTTGTATGTTTCAAGCGCACGGAGGACATGCGGGCCATGCCCTATCACCATATCGGCGCCTGCATCTATGACCGCCCGTGCAAAGAGGACGACATCCCCGCGCTTTTCTCCGGCAAAGACTTCCTCGCCCCCGGGTATGCGGAGCGCGCCCTTGCCCTCGGCCCCGCCGTGAAAAGAGACTATCACGATGTCGCCTCCGGCCTTGAGGCGTGATACGGTCTCCTTTGCGCTCTCGATGTTGGATATATGGTATGCGTATGGACTGCAGGACGACGAAAAGGAAAACCCCACGAAGGCAACCCTCTTGTCTTTTACGCTTATGTATGCGATGCGCTCTCCTCCGGCAGGACGAATCCCGGAACCCTCAAGCGCGCCGACCGTGTCTTCCATACCCTTTTTGCCGAAGTCGCAGGAATGGTTGTTTGCGATACTCATGACATTAAAGCCCGCATTCATGAGGCGGAGGGCGTATCCGGGCGGCGTCCTGAACTCATAACAGAGGGCCTGTGCCTCCTTGCATTTTTGCGGGTTGCCGCCGTCTGTGAGGGGGCCTTCGAGGTTGCCAAAGACGATGTCGCTGTCCTTGAAGGCGTCTTTTACACCGTTAAAAATCCCCTTGCCGTCATCCGGCGGAAGGATTGCTACGGGGTAGGTCGAGCCCATCATTATGTCGCCCACGGCAGAGACGCCAATTGAATCCCCTGCCTCGACGGGGACGACCCAAAGGAAGAGGACGAGGAATATGTATGGGGCGGCCCTCACGGCCTTAGAACTGTCTCAGGAACCCGAGGTCGTTTTCGAAGAAAAGCCTTATGTCGTCTATAGAATATTTGAGCATTGCTATCCGCTCGATGCCCATGCCGAATGCAAATCCGGAGTAGACCTCCGGGTCGTATCCGACGGTCTCGAAGACCCGCGGGTTTACCATGCCTGCGCCCAACACCTCTATCCAGCCCGTGCCCTTGCAGACCCCGCACCCCTCGCCGCCGCAGAATATACAGCCTATGTCCACCTCCGCGGAAGGCTCGGTAAACGGGAAGAAGCTCGGCCTGAACCTTACCGGAGTTTCCGGGCTGAAGAACCTGTGGATGAATGCCTCCAAAATCCCCTTGAGGTTGCTCATGGATATATCTTCGCCGACCATCAGGCCCTCTATCTGGTGGAACATCGGGGTGTGCGAGACATCGGCATCGCACCTGTAGACCTTGCCCGGGGCGATGACCCTCAGGGGGGGGCGCCTCCTCTGCATGACCCTTATCTGAACGGGCGATGTGTGGGTCCTCAAGAGGACATCGTCGGATATGAAAAATGTATCCTGCATGTCCCTTGCCGGATGGTCTTTCGGGAAGTTCAGGGCCTCGAAGTTATAGTAGTCGAGTTCGACCTCCGGGCCCTCCTCGACCGAAAACCCCATGACCGAGAATATGGCGATAATCTCATCGAGGGTTTGGCTGACGGGATGGAGCCTCCCTGCGGCCTCATGCTTCCCGGGCAGTGTGATGTCTATGCCCTCGGAAAGGAGTTTTTCTTTAAGCTCCCGCTCCTTAAGGAGTGCAACTTTTGAGGCGAGTGCGTCGGTTATAAGCCCCTTAAGCTCGTTCAGGGCCTTGCCGTATGCGGCCCTTTCTTCGGGCGGCAGGCCGGAAAGGAGATTCAGTTTTTCGGTGAGGGCGCCTTTCTTGCCTAAGTACCGGACCCTTATCTGCTCGACTCCGGCAGTCGTCTTTACCGCCCCGGCCTCTTTTAAAAAGGCCTCCCTGATGGAAGAAAGGTCTTCGCTAAGGGTCATGCTGCGGAAAGGTGCTTTTTTGCGGTTTCGGCAAGCTCTTGGAACGCCTTCGGGTCGCTGTAGGCAAGGAGGGCGATTGCCTTTCTGTCGAGCGCTATCTCGGCCCGCTTTACGCCCACCATGAACTCACTGTATGTGAGGCCGAGGGCCCTTGCGCCTGCATTTATCCGGGCTATCCAGAGCGCCCTGAAGTCCCTTTTCTTTTTCCTCCTGTCCATATACGCATGAAGGAGGGCCTTGTCCACGGCCTCGGTTGCGGACTTAAAGAGCCTGCTTTTTGCGCTATAGTAGCCCTTTGCCCTTTCGAGCACCTTTTTATGCCTTCTCCGGGTCTTATATCCGCCTTTTGCTCTCATTGTTCAGCCTCCTCATTGTCATCTCATCTGCTTATTATAGCATGTCGCCCTATATCGCAGGGGCTCGTAGCCCCCTATATGTTGAGGAGCTTTTTTATGCTCTTTTCGAGGATAGAAGGGACCGTGCCTCCGGCCCTCAGCCTCCTTGTCCTCTTTGCGGACTTCCCCGTCAGGAGATGGCTTTTGCCCGCCTTGCTCCTTTTAATCTTTCCCGTGCCCGTGAGCTTGAACCTTTTTGCGGCCCCTCTATGGGTCTTCATCTTCGGCATTATAAACCTCCTTTGTAATTACGCAGGGGCCTGTGGCCCCTTTCGCAACAGGCCGTGCCTGCCCTATTTTGGCGTAACAATCATCGTAATGCTGTTGCCTTCGTGTCTCGGCGGCTGTTCTATATTAAACTTCCCCGTAAGAAGCTGTACCATCTTTTCAAAGACCTTCATGCCCAATTCCGGCTTCCCCCGTTCCCTGCCCCTGCAGAACATCGAGACCTTTGTCTTATTGCCGTCGTCGAGGAAACTCCTGACGCTCTTTGCCTTGCGCTCGAGGTCGTGGTCGTCTATGCGGAGCCTTATCTTTATTTCCTTGACGCTGACCGTCTTTCTTGCCGCATGCCTCTTGCCCAACTGGTATCTGTACTTGCCGTAGTCCATCACCTTGCATACGGGGGGGACGGCGCCCGGCGCCACCTCGACGAGGTCGAGGTCCCTTGCCTGCGCAATGCGCAGGGCCTCCTGAATCGGGGTTACGCCCACTTGCTTTCCGTCCGCATCGATAAGCCTGACCTCCTTGACCCTTATCTGCTCGTTAATCCTTGCCTCTTTTATGCCTTCACCTCCTGAGTGTGATTTCCTCTTTAAGGAGCTTTATGAACTCCTCCTCCGTAAAGGGCCCGGTGTTTTCGCCCGTGCGCAATCTCACGGTAAGGCGTCCTTCGCCGACCTCTTTATCGCCTATTATAACCAGATACGGGATTTTTCTCACAGCGGCCTCTCGTATCTTATAGCCTATCTTTTCG
>CAZPPU010000064.1:0-3548 GCA_964588515.1 uncultured Nitrospirota bacterium | reverse complement strand
CCGTATTGAGCTCCGCCCTTATGCCCTCCTGCCTGAGGGCGCCAAAGAGCCTCCCTGCGAACTCCGAATGTCTTTCGGCTATGGTAAGTACCGAGACCTGAACCGGCGAAAGCCAAAGCGGGAACGCCCCTCCGTAGTGCTCGATGAGGATTCCGAAGAACCTCTCAAGCGAGCCCATAAGCGCCCGGTGGAGCATGATGGGCCTATGCTCACGGCCGTCCTTGCCACGGTAAGCCATATCGAATTTTTCCGGGATGTTGAAGTCCACCTGAATGGTGGAGCACTGCCACGGCCTGCCGAGGGAGTCTTTGACCTTTATGTCAATCTTCGGGCCGTAGAATACGCCTTCTCCCGGGTCTATTTGATAGGGCAGGGCCTTCTTTTCGAGGGCCTGCTTAAGTCCGTTTGTGGCCCTTTCCCAGTTTTCGAGCGTGCCGACATATTTTTCCGGTCTTGTGGAGAGGTAGATGTCGTAGTCCGCAAACCCGAATGTCTTCAGCATATAGAGCGTGAAGTCTAAGACATTTGTGATTTCGTCCTCTATCTGGTCTTCCCTCAGGAATATATGGGCGTCGTCCTGAGTAAACCCCCTGACCCTGAGAAGGCCGTGGAGCACGCCGGAGCGCTCGTACCTGTAGACCGTGCCCAGTTCCGCAAACTTAAGCGGCAGGTCCCTGTAGCTTCTCAAGCCGGACTTGTATATATAGATATGGAAAGGGCAGTTCATCGGCTTCAGCTCGTAGTCCGTGCCCTCTATCTCCATCGGGGAGTACATGTTTTCCCTGTAGAAGTCCCAGTGCCCGCTCTTTTGCCAGAGGCTCAGTCTTGCGATGTGGGGCGTAAAGAGGAGCTTGTAGCCGGCCCGTTCGTGCTCGGCCCTCCAGAAGTCCTCGATGGTCTTTCTTATGATTGCGCCGTTTGGGTGCCAGAGGACGAGGCCCGGGCCGATTTCGTCGCTTACGCTGAAGAGGTCGAGTTCCCGGCCGAGCCGCCTGTGGTCTCGCCTCTTGACCTCCTCTAAGAATTTAAGATGCTCATCGAGCCCTTTCTTTTCGTGGAAGGCCGTGCCGTAGATCCTCTGGAGCATCTTTCTTTTTTCGTCCCCGCGCCAGTAGGCCCCGGCAACGCTCAGGAGCTTATAGGCCTTGAGCCTTCCCGTAGATTGGATGTGCGGCCCCCGGCAGAGGTCTACGAAGCCGTCTTCCTCGTAGAGGGAAACCGTCTCGTCCTCTATCTCATCGAGGAGTTCGACCTTGTAGGGTTCGCCCATCCGCCTGAAGAGCTCTACGGCCTCGGCCTTGTTCGTCTCTTTTCTGACGAACGGGTTGTCCTGTTTTATTATCTCCGCCATTTTCTTTTCTATCTTTTCGAGGTCCTCCGGGGTGAAGGCCCTGTCGAGGTCGAAGTCGTAATAGAAGCCCTCCTCGATTGCCGGGCCTATGGCAAGCCTTGCCTCCGGGAAAAGCTCCTTTACGGCATGCGCCATCACATGCGAGGCGCTGTGCCTGAGTGTTTGAAGTTCTTCTTTTAAGCCGGTCTTAACCATTCCGATGAAACTATATTATATAATGGTTTCCTTCAAAAAATGCAAACTTTTCGGCCTCAAAAACCCCTGTAGCCCTCCGCCTTTACGATGAGCCATTTTCCGAGAGGGCCTTTTTCGAGATAAAGGGTAATGTGCACGGGCTCCTTTATGTCGCCCATGAAATAACCCCTTTCCTGCCCGTGAGAGGCTATGACCCTTATATCGAAGGTTGCGGTTGCCTTTTCGTCCATCACATCTACCTTTAGGTTTTCGTGCTCCGCATCTATCTCCGAGAACCTCCGAAACCCGTCCTCGATGAGTTTTTTTAGAAGGATATAGCTCAGGCCGTAGTCGTCTTGATAGGTAAAGGAGATCTTAGACATGAGGGCGTCTATGTCTTCTTTTTCCACTGCCTTTGCGCATTCCCCGACGAGCTTCTTAATCCTGCTTTCGTCCGTAGGCCAGAGGAAATAAATAAGGACTGGAGAGACGATTAAAAGGAATAGAAATGCGATGGTCTTTTTGCTCATCATAGGCGATGTCAGGCCGTGCCTGCTTTTATGGAGCCTTCGATGACATCGAGCATTTGCTTGAGGTTTTCCATGCTTATGACAAGCGGGGGCATTATGACGACCACATTTCCAAGCGGCCTTATGAGCACCCCGCGCTTTCGGGCTTCGTAGGCCGCCTTCCAGCCTGCCTTCTCCTCGAAAGGATAGGGTTCTTTTGTCCCCTTGTCCTTTACAAGCTCTACCCCGGCCATAAGTCCCTTATTCCTGACATCGCCTACATGGGGGAGGGCCGAGATGTCCCTCATCCATTTTTCAAGCATCTCTATCTTGGGCTTGAGATTTTCGATGGTCCTTTCCTTTTCAAAGACATCGAGGCAGGCAAGGGCCACGGCGCAGGCAAGCGGGTTTCCCGTATATGAATGGCCGTGGAAGAAGGTCTTCAGGTCCTTGAATTCGCCCAAAAAGGCGTTGAACACCTCCCCGGTGGTTATCGTTGCGGCAAGCGGGAGGTAGCCGCCGGTTATGCCCTTTGAAAGACATATTATATCGGGCGTGACGGACTCGTGCTCGCAGGCGAACATCTTCCCTGTCCTTCCAAAGCCTGTTGCAACCTCGTCGGCTATCATCAATACATTATGTTTCGTGCACAGCTCCCTTACGCCCCGGAGATATCCGGGAGGCGATACAATCATCCCGCCTGCGGCCTGAACGAGCGGCTCTATGATTAATGCGGCTATCTCAGAGGAATGCTCTATTAGAACTTTCTCCATTGCGGTCAAGCATTTAAAACCGCAGAGGCTCTGTGGGGGCCTACAGGCCCCCACACCCCCGTAATCGCATCTATAGCAATAAGGGGAGGGCGCCTTATAGGTCTTAAACAGAAGGGGGCCGAATGCCTTGTGGAATATGTCTATTCCGCCAACGCTTACTGCGCCTATGGTATCGCCATGGTAGGCGTTTTCAAGCGAAAGGAAGCTGTTACGGCCCTCGATGCCCTTGTGCCTCCAGTACTCAAAGGCCGTCTTGAGGGCGACTTCGACCGCGGTTGAGCCGTTATCCGAATAGAAGACCTTTGAAAGCGAGCTTCCGAGGGATGACCCTATCGTCCCTATGAGTTTCTCTGCAAGTCTTATCGAGGGGACATTCCCCATGCCAAGCAGGGTAGAGTGGGCTATTAGGCCGAGTTGTTCTTTCAGGGCCTCATCAAGCTCTTTTTTCCTGTGCCCGTGGATATTTACCCATAAAGAGGATACCCCGTCCAAGTACCACCTGCCGTAGATGTCCTTGAGGAAGCAGTCCCTTCCCTCCGAGACGATGACGGGTTTCTTGTCAAGCCAGTCCTTCATCTGGGTGAACGGATGCCAGATGTATTTATGGTCTGCCTCTTCTAAATGCTTGTTGTCGTTCAGTATGTCCATGCTTTTTCCGAACCCTTTATCTATAAATCCGCACCCCGGGTATTTGCTCAAAGTGCTTATCAAGGGTAAAGATAGCGAGGTTATGTTCAAGGG
>CAZPPU010000063.1:0-9178 GCA_964588515.1 uncultured Nitrospirota bacterium | reverse complement strand
GGTCTTTTTCCCGCCTGCAAGTCTCAGGGCCTCAAGCATATAGCCCCTTTCTATGCCTTCCATGACCGCATCGAGGTCTATCCCGCCGGAGACATCGGGCAGTGCCGCCTTCTCCGCGGGCTCCGAGGGTAAGGCGGCCTCGGTTATTATATCACTGTCGGTGAGCAAAAGCACCCGCTCGATTGTGTTTTCGAGCTCCAGCACATTTCCCTTCCACGGGTTGTTGAGGAGGATGCTCATGGCCCTGCCCGAGAACTGCCTCTTTCTTTCGGGGGAGTATTTTTTCAGGAAGTGCTCGACATAAAGCGGGATATCTTCTTTTCTTTCCCTCAAGGGCGGGATGTGCAAGGGGATGACATTGAGCCTGTAGTAGAGGTCTTCCCTGAAGGCCCCGGAGGAAACCGCCTCCGCCGGGTTCCGGTTCGTGGCCGAGACGAGCCTTACATCCACCTTTATGTCGCTTATGCCGCCCACGCGCCTTATACTGCCCGCCTCTATGGCCCTGAGGAGCTTTGACTGAAGGCTTAGGGGCATCTCGGCTATCTCGTCCAAAAAGAGGGTGCCGCCGTCTGCGACCTCGAAAAGCCCCTGCTTGCTCACGAGCGCGCCCGTGAATGCACCCTTCATGTGGCCGAAGAGCTCGCTTTCAAGCAGGCCCTCCGGAAGCGAGGCGCAGTTTACCGCGACCATATTCTTTTCGGCCCTTCCGCTTAGGTTATGGAGCGCGGTGGCCACAAGCTCCTTGCCGGTGCCGCTTTCCCCGGTGATGAGGACATTGGCACTGCTCCCTGCGACCTTCGGCAGGAGCCTGAGTATTTCCTGCATCTGCGGGCTTTTGCCTAAGATGTTTTCTACCTGATATACATCCCTGACCCTCTGCCTCAGGAGGGAGACCTCCGTATCGAGTCTCCTCCTGTGGAGCGCTTTTTTTACGACGAGCCTCATCTCGTCCATCTTGAAGGGCTTCTGGATGTAGTCGTATGCGCCCTGCTTCATCGCATCCACCGCGGCCTCCGTGGTCCCAAAGGCGGTTATCATGATGACGAGGGTCTCCGGGGAGACTTCGCGGGCATTCCTGAGGACCTCGAAGCCGTCCATATCGGGCATCTTTATATCCGTTATCACGAGGTCGAATATGTCCTTCTGAAGGAGGCCGAGGCCGTCAAGACCGTTTCGGGCCGCATGGACCTCATGGCCTTCGCCCTCAAGGAGGATCCTCAGCACCTCCCGCATGCTCTTTTCGTCCTCTATTATCAGTATCTTACTCACCGGGCAAAAACACCTTGAAGACAGCGCCCTCGCCCTTCTTGCTCCAGACCGCGAGCCGGCCCTTGTGGGCTTCCACTATGCCGTATGCGATTGACAGGCCGAGGCCCGTGCCTTTTTCCTTGGTCGTGAAGAACGGGTAGAAGACCCTCTTGAGGTTCTCCGGACTTATGCCCGCGCCCGTGTCCCTGAAGGCTATCTCCACCCGGCCGTTTGCGCCGGAGGCCGAGATATCGAGCCGTCCGCCGCCGGGCATCGCCTCGATGGCGTTTATGCATAGGTTCCAGAAGACCTGCTGAAGCCTCTGGGGATCCCCCTTTATGACGAGAGGGTCCCTTCCGTTTTTTGTGAAGACGACCCCTTCGGGGTTTCTGCTCCTGAGCATCTGGAGCATCTCATCGAGCATCTGATTGAGGTCGAACCTCTGAAACTCCAGGGGCCGGGGCCTCGAATATGCCAAGAAATCGGTTATGATGGAGTTCAGGCGGTCCATCTCGCCGAGGGCTATTTCCATGAGCCTTTCTTTGTGCGCCGAGCTTACGGAATTCTCCCCGAGCATCTCTATGGAGCCTTTAAGAGATGCGAGGGGGTTTCTTATCTCGTGCGCCATATTGGCCGCAAGCTCCCCGATGTCGGCGAGCCTCTCTTTATGCTTCATCTCCTCTTGCATCCTTTTAAGCTCGCTGAGGTCTTCGAATATGCCTATCCAGCCGGTGTATGCGCCGGAGGCGTCCTTCATCGGCGAAACCGTAAGCCCTATGACCTTATTGGCGGATTCCAAGACGCCTTCCGTCCTTTCCTTTGCGCCGAGGTCTCCCATAAAAGGCAGTACGGTGCGGATATCATTGCCCATGACCGCCTCCCGCTTGAGCCCGGTTATCTCCTCGGCCGACCTGTTCCAGAGAAGGAGACTCCCTTCGGTGTCCGTGGTAAAAAGGCCGCTCGGCATGCCCTCTATGACCTCCTTGTTGAAGAGGGCGAGGTCCCTGAGCACCGTCTCTTTTTTTTCGAGGCTTGTGGTGGCTTTCTCGAGCCCGGATGTGAGATGCCCTATGAGGTAGGCCGTAAGGTAAAGTCCCGCTATATGGGAAAATATATTGTAGAGGAAGTCTTTCTCCCGGAGCATCGTCTCGTAAGGTATGGGCAGGAGCCCGTAATACTGAAGGTCTATGAGGGAGCCGTAAAGCACACCGCCCAGCGTGGCCGTCAGATAGCCCGCCCTCTTGCCGAGGACAATTGCCCCGGCTATCACTATCAGGAGAAGGAGGAAGGAAAACCAGCTTTCTATCCCGCCCGTGAGGAAGATGAGCGAAACGGCCGAAAGCAGGTCGAGGCAGAGTTGGACGTATGCAAAAAGCCTTGTGCCGACCCCGGCGGAAAGCAGGAGGGCGTATGCTATGGTGAGGATGTAAAGCAGGACTATCAGGTGAAGGACGCTCTGCGGATAGGGGAAAATCCTCAGGCCGATTTCAAAGACGAAGAAAGAGCCTAAAAGGACCGTAACGAAGAAGGCCCTGAATGTCGTCAGGGCCTTCAGTCTTCTCAGCAGGGCGTTTTCCGTTTTCAATCTTACTTTATAAGCGTGATCATCTTGAATATCGGCAGGTACATGGCCACGACTACGAAGCCGACGGTGGTCCCGAGGAATATCATCAAAAGGGGCTCCATCATCGCCGTTAGGCCGGAGACCGCGGCATCCACCTCGTCGTCGTAGAAATCCGCTATCTTCGCCATCATCGTATCTAGGGCGCCCGTGGACTCCCCCACGGCTATCATGTGTGTGACCATGGGCGGGAAGACCTTTGCCTTGGAGAGGGGCTCGGCCAGGGTCTTGCCCTCGGTGATGGCACTGCGCACATCCATGACCGCCTTTTCTATTATCTTATTGCCGGCGGTCTTTGCGGTTATCTCAAGCCCGTCAAGTATGGGCACGCCGCTTGATATCAGTGTGCCCATGGTCCTCGTGAACTTCGCAACCGCAACCTTCACAAGCATGACCCCGAATATAGGGGCTTTAAGGAGAATCCTGTCCGTTATGACCTTTCCTGCCGGCGACCTCCGGAACTGGCTAATGCCCACTACACCGCCGACTATCGCGGCTAAGGCTATGAGACCCCCTATTCCCTTGACGAAGTTGCTTATTGCAACGACTATCTTCGTCGGCAGGGGAAGCGTTCCGCCGAGGGCCGCAAACATCTGCGTGAATGTGGGCACGACCCAAACCATTATGACCGCTACGACGAGGATGGCAATAGTGGAGACCACCACGGGATAGACCATCGCCCCCTTGACCTTCTTTTTTATCTTCATCGCCTTCTCTATGTAGCCTGCCAGCCTGTTGAGGATGGTATCGAGTATGCCGCCGGCCTCGCCTGCGGCGACCATGTTGACATAAAGTTCGCTGAATATCCTGGGGTGTTTCCTGAGGGCGTCCGCATAAGTGGAGCCGCCCTCGACATCGGCCTTTATCTGAACGAGGGTCTTTGCGAGGGTCTTGTTTTCGACCTGAACCGAGAGTATATCCAATGCCTGAACTAGTGGAAGCCCGGCATCTATCATCGTTGAAAACTGCCTCGTGAATATGACTATGTCTTTGTCCTTGACCTTCGCGGCGCCGAACTGAAGGCTGAACTTCTTCTTCTGTTTTTCGGCCACGAGCGTGGGCACTATGTTTTTCTGCCGGAGCTGGGCTAAAACGGCATCTTTCGTTTCGGCCGTCAGCTCGCCCGATTCTATCACCCCCTTGGGGTTTTTACCGGACCACTGCCAGACTATTGCGGCCATTCAGATTACCTCCTTTGACCTACCGTTGTCCGCTGAAGCATTGCCAATATCTCATCCTGAACCGGAGAACGCCCCATGGCCTCATCATACGATATTATACCCTTGGTGTAATGCTCCACCCGCTACTGGTTCCTCGTCCCCCTCCCGGGGTCGGCCTGTTCGGCCTGCATCATCGAATATACCTGGTGGATTTTGTCCTCCCTTATGAGGTTCCTGATGGCCGGGGTGGGGACGAGTATCTCAACGGCAATCACCCTGCCGTTGCCGGACTTGCGGGGGATGAGCTGTTGCGCGATGACGGCCTCGAGCACGAACGAGAGCTGGACCCTTATCTGCTCCTGCTGGTGCGGCGGGAAGACATCTATTACCCTGTTTATGGTCTGCACCGCGGAGTTCGTATGCAGGGTGGCCAGCGTAAGATGGCCGGTCTCCGATACGGTAAGGGCGGCCTCTATGGTCTCGAGGTCCCTCATCTCTCCTATGAGGACGACATCCGGGTCCTGCCTGAGGATGTACTTCAGGGCGGCCTTGAAAGATACGGTGTCTGCGGACACTTCCCTTTGATTGATGAGGGCCTTCTTGTGTTGGTGCAGGTACTCTATGGGGTCTTCGACCGTTATGATATGCACCGGCCTTTCCGAATTGACCCGGTCTACTAAGGTCGCAAGGGTCGTGGATTTCCCGCACCCGGTGGGCCCGGTCACGAGTATGAGTCCCCTCGGTTTTTTTGACAGGTCGTTCAGTATCTCGGGAAGCCCGAGCTCCCTGAAAGTCCTTATCTCAAAGGGTATGGCCCTGAATGCGCCCGCGACCGCCCCCCTCTGCATGAATATGTTCGCCCGGAACCTGCTCAGGCCCTTGAGGCCGAAGGAGAGGTCAAGCTCGCTGTTCTCCTCGAATTTGTGCTTCTGCGCATCCGTGAGGATGCTGTAGCAGAGGGCCTTTGTATCGGCGGCCCCGAGCGGCTCGCCTTCGTAGTTTGTGAGGTCCCCGTTGATTCTCATCCGCGGCGGGCACCCTGTGGTTATGTGGAGGTCCGAGGCCCCCTTTTCAAGCATCGCTTTCAGCAGGTCGTAGAGGTTCGCGCTCATGTGTCTCCTTTATATTTCCCTAATCCCCGAAGGTAACCCTCAGGACCTCTTCTATGGAAGTCACTCCGTCTTTTATCTTCGCAAGGCCGCTCATCCTCAGCGTCTTACTGCCGAGCCGTGTTGCGGTTTTTTTGATATCCTCTGCCGAGGCCCCTTGAAGTATCAGTTCCCGTATCTCGTCCTTTATCGGCAGTACCTCATAGAGGGCCACCCGTCCTTTATATCCGGAGTTGTTGCATACCGGGCATCCCCTGCCCCTCACCGGCCTCATCTCCTTGGCCTCCTCTTCCGTAAAACCTATCTTGACGAGGGCCGGCGCAGGCACCTTGTCTTCTTCCTTGCACTGCTGGCATACCTTCCTGCAAAGCCTCTGGGCGAGGATGAGGATTACGGAAGACGAGACTAAGAACGGCTCTATGCCCATATTGAGGAGCCTGTTTATCGTGCTTGGGGCGTCGTTCGTATGCAGGGTGCTTAGGACGAGGTGGCCCGTAAGGGCCGCCTTTACCGAAATCTCCGCGGTCTCGAAGTCCCGTATCTCGCCGACCATGATGATGTCCGGGTCCTGTCTTAGAAACGACCTCAGGGAAGCCGCGAAAGTCAACCCTATGTCCTCCTTCACCTGAACCTGATTGATGCCCAAGAAGTTGTATTCCACCGGGTCTTCCGCAGTCATTATGTTTATGCCCGGCTTGTTGAGGTAATTAAGGGCGGAGTAAAGCGTGGTGGTCTTTCCGGAGCCCGTGGGCCCGGTAACCAAAATCATCCCGTAGGGTTTATCCAGCGAGCCCATGAAGCTCTGAAGGGCCTGCTCCTCGAAGCCCAACTTAAGGAGGTCCACCTGAAGGTTGGCCTTGTCGAGTATCCTCAGGACCGTCTTTTCCCCAAAGAGGGTGGGGAGGACGGAGACCCGGAAGTCTATCTCCCTTTTTTTGCCCAACTTGAGCTTTATCCTGCCGTCCTGAGGGAGCCTTCTTTCGGAGATGTCGAGCTTCGACATGATTTTGAGCCTCGATGTGAGTGCGGCCCGTATCTTAAGCGGGAGGTTCATGACCGTGTACATGACCCCGTCAACCCTGTAGCGGACCCGGAGGGCGGTCTCGTAGGGTTCTACATGTATGTCGCTTGCCCCGGCCTTTATGGCGTTTACGAGTATGCCGTTTACGAGCTTGACGATGGGGGCGTCTACTTCTTTTACCGTCTCGCTTTCTTCTTGCTCCTCCACGGCCTCTATGCCGTCGAGGGCAGAGCCCACGGCCTTATCGAAGTCCTCTACATTTATCTGCGGACCTTCCTCCATCTGGCCGATGCCCCCTCCGGCGGCCATCTCCTCGTCCGAAAGCGTGTAGTCATGGGACGAAAGTATCTGTGCGGTTTCTTCGGCCGTTGCGCCTTTGGACGCTTCGGCCTTCTTGCTCACCGCACCCTTCCCTCCGTAGTGCTCCATTATGACGCGCAAGAGCGCGGATTCCCCTGCGACCACAATTTCCACATTATATCTGGTGATGAACTTCACATCGTCTATGGCAAAGACATTGGAGGGGTCGGCCATCGCAAGCGTCAGTGTCGAGCCTACGCGGGCCACCGGCATTATGAGGTGTTTCTTTGCCATATCGGGCGGGACGAGCTTCGGGACGGCAGGGTCTATCTTGTATGTGGATAGGTCCACCGCAGGCACGCCGAACTGCCTGCTCAGGAAGGCGACGAGTTTTTCCTCGGTGATATAGTCCAATTTTACGAGGCAGGCGCCGAGCCTCCCGCCTTCCTTTTTCTGGAGGGCAAGGGCTTGATTGAGCTGTGCCTCCGTGATAATGCGGGAGTTTACGAGCATCTGTCCGAGCCTGACGGCCATGTTTTACACTATAATTAAACCCGGCGCAAAGTCAACGGATTTCAGGCGGCGGAAGTCTCTTTCAGGCGGGAAAAGTCCGAAAAGGCGGAGACCGTCTCCCAGACAGAGGAAAGAAGGGCGAGCCGGTTTTCTCTTACCCCTTCGTCCTTGTCCATCACGAGGACTTTGTCGAAGAAATCATTTATCGGCTGAGTCAGCCCTGAAAAGACATTTAAGGCGTCTTGATAAAGCGCATCCTCTATAAACTCAGCGGCTTTACCTTTTACATTCGTTAATACTTTAAAGAGCCTTTTTTCTTCCTCTTCTTTAAATAGCTCAGGCTCAGGCGAAGGCATCTCTCTTTTCGGCATTATGTTCCTTATACGCTTGACCGCAAGGAGAAAGCCCTGATAATCCGCATGGGACTTGAAGCCCCGGAGGGCATCCATCCTTCCTAAGATGTCCTTAAGCGATTTGTCGGTTGAAAGGGAAAGCACGGAGCTTACGACATCCTTCGGATAGCGGCCTTCAAGAAGGACTTCAAACCGCGCCTCGAAAAACCCGCGGAGTTCGCCCCGGAGAGGTCTGCGCCCTTCCTCGTTCAGTCCGAGGCGCCCGAGGGCCTCTTCAAGAAGCTTTCTTATGGAGACTTCAAATTTCTTCTCAAGGAGAATCTCTATCACTGCTATGGCCTGCCTTCTGAGGGCAAAGGGGTCCTCGCTACCTGTGGGTTTTAGACCGAGGTGAAAGAAAGAGGCTATGTTGTCAATCTTGTCGGCGAGGTTCAGGACTGCGCCGAAGTCGCTCATCCCCCGGATGTCTTCCCTGTCATAAATGTACTGCTCCCTTAACGCCCGGCATATGCGCTCCTCCGCGCCATCGCCCTTCGCATAATAGCCGCCCATCACGCCTTGAAGCTCGGGAAACTCCCGAACAACGCCTGTAACGAGGTCGCACTTTGAGAGCTTCGCGGCCTGCCCTATCAGCACATAGTTGCCGGCTTCCGGCCCTGGTTGCGACCACACCTTTTTTGCGAGGGATTCAGCTATCATATAGACCCGCTTGGTCTTGTCATAGAGGGCGCCTAATTGCTCATGATAGATTACTTTCTTTAGGTCATCGAGCCGGTCTATAAGCTTTTTCCCCTTGTCTTTTTCATAGTAGAATTGAGCGTCCTCAAGCCTTGCCTTAATGACCCTCTCTGCGCCCTTTCTTACTGTGTCGCCGGTTTCAGCGCCCATGTTGCTTATAAGTATGAAACAGTCCAGGAGGTCTCCGTTTGCGGCGGTCACCGGGAAGTATTTCTGGTGGACCTTCATCACGGTCGTAAGAAGTTCGGGGGGAAGAGCAAGATACTCATGGGGAAATCTTCCCATGACCGCATGGGGGTATTCAACAAGGTTTATAACCGTTTCAAGAAGCTCTTCGTCCATAGGGATAGAGCCTGAGACGGAACTGGAAAGCCCCTTCATCTCTTCAAGGATTGCTCCCTTGCGCTTCTGCCCGTCCACGACCACCGAGTTTTCGGCGAGCAAACGCTCATAACTCTCTGCATGGTCGAGCCTTACCGGCTCCGGGGAAAGGAACCTGTGCCCCCTCGTCAGATCGGAGCTTTTTATGCCGCCTATCTCAAAGGGTATGACTTCGGAGTCAAGCATCGCAACGAGCCATCTTATCGGCCTCACGAACCTGAGCGTGCCGTCGCCCCATCTCATGGACTTCGGGAAACTCAACGATAAGATTATCTTCTTAAGCGCATCAGGGAGGACTTCTTTTACCGGCAGGCCCTTCTCTGCGACCTCGGCGGCAAGGTATTCGCCTTTTTCTTTTTTCTTTACGAAGAGCTTATCGGGGGTAAGGCCCACGGATTCCGCAAACTTAAGCCCTGCCTTCGTGAGCGTCCCGTCCGGGTTAAAGGCGATTTTCTTAGGAGGACCGAATACTTCCTTAACCCTGTCTTCCTGCCTCTCCGGAATGTCCCGGACTGTCACGACGAGCCTTCTCGGAGTGGCATATGCCTTTATATTTTCAGCCGATACCTTTATTGAATGCCCTGCCATGCCCTCTTGGGTAAGGCGCTTGAGGTCTTCTATTGCATCCGGAAGAAACCTTGCCGGTATCTCTTCCGTGCCTATCTCAAGGAGGAGCGTGCTCATCTTATTAGAAGAGGGAAGCCCAACTCTTCCCTTTGCTTAAGATACGCCCC
>CAZPPU010000062.1:0-9188 GCA_964588515.1 uncultured Nitrospirota bacterium | reverse complement strand
CATTTTAATCGGGGGTCGCTTCCTACTTCAACAACTTACAGGGACATCATCCCAAAATGCAAAAAGGGTAGATGCCATCTTTGCACCCTTTTGTCCTCCAAACCTCTCGGCTATTTTATGCGCAGGGATAAGGCTTATGGCGCTTACAAATGAGTTGATGACTTTAGGCAGAAAAAGAGAACTTCCAAAAATCAGGTGGAAAATAGCTATAAAGCGCGAATAGTTTAAAGTGCCAAAGGCGCCGAAGGTAACAGGCGCGCTGAAGAAGTCAAATGACGCCCATGCCTTAGCAATCTTAATAGCATCCGCATGGTACACCAAACCATCCGAGTAGTATTTCTCCGGGAATAGAGGGTAAAATTCCGTCAATAGGGCAATGAAAAATCTCAAGGCAAAAGCGACGATTAATATGCACGATAAGAAATCCCCCTTCCTTTTATAGTAAGAATATAGAATGGTAAATAACCCAAGGGAGATGGACAGACCCTTTATCATTTCTAAGGAGGTGTTTCTTAAACCAACTGCTATAGCAAGTGAGGTTATAAGGGTTATTTTCCCTTTATCGCCTGTGAATAGCGTCATATTTCCGGCTTTTAGGCTAAATTTAGCTAAATAATATAGAAGATAGTCTATAATTGTCAATAAAATATTGTCTATCGTCTATTAATATTTTTATGAGTTTGCCTTATGCTCTATCTGTCATGGATTTGGATAAGCTTTTAAGCGCCCTTGGCGGGAAAATTAGGACTATCAGAAAAACAAAGAAAATTTCGCAGGAAAAACTCGCAGAGCTATCCGGGCTTCATCCCACATATATCAGCGATATAGAAAGAGGCAAAGTGAATGCATCCATATACAGCTTTTATGTGGTAGCGAATGCTTTAGGTATACCCTTCTCGGAGCTTGTCAGCCTGCCTTCGGATAAAGCTGACAAGCGGCTTGAAAATGAACTCACCGCACTTGTTGGTCTTGCGAGAAATCTCGACAAGAAAAAACAGTCTGTTTTTCTGTCGGCCGCAAAGGGGCTTATTTCCGGCCTTGAAGGTGTTCAATAAATTATTGGGGCACGCATAAGTAATGTCCCCACTTTCTGTCACTCCCGCGCAGGCGGGAATCCACTCTTTTCTGTTCATTGCGAGGGGCAAAGCCCCGTGGCAATCTTGAGATTGCTTCGTCGCCCCAAAACATCACATTCCAATGACAGCGCAATTACTATGAGCGCATCATCCGCAATGAGACGGAAATGAACAAAATCAGGGAAACAATTTTCTGTATTTTAAGCCGCTTACAAGAAAACCCTACGGATTTGGCTTACGGGAACTGCTTTATCTTGACGAGTTCCGCATTTTCATTTTAGAATCCGGTGACATAATCTCCCCACCCGAGACCTTGACCTTGCCTGCCCTTGTGCTTTATCCTTATTAAATTTGCATTAGGGGGCTGCAAGCCCCTACTTTTGCAGGAGGAAACATGAAGATAAAGATAGGAGTCATAGGCGGCTCCGGGCTCGACGACCCGAAGCTCATGAAAGGCGCAAGGGAAAAGGCTGTGAGCACCCCTTACGGAAGACCCTCCTCGGCGCTTACGACCGGCAAGATAAACGGTGTGGAGACCGTCGTCCTTGCAAGGCACGGCAAGAAGCACTCCATATATCCGACCGGCGTCAACTACAGGGCCAACATATATGCGCTCAAGAAAGCCGGGTGCACCCACATACTTGCGACCACTGCGGTTGGCTCCCTCAGGGAGGAAATCCGGCCCGGGGACCTCGTCTTCGTAGACCAGTTCATAGACCACACAAGGCACAGGCCCCTTACATTCCACGAAAAAAAGGTAATACACACGCCGATGGCCGAGCCTTTCTGTAAGAAACTCCGGGCGCTCCTTGCGGCCTCAGCAAGGGAGGCGGGGCTGAGGCACCACAGCAAGGGCACGGTAGTCACCATAGAAGGCCCAAGGTTTTCCACGAAGGCCGAATCCCACATGTTCAGGCTCTTGGGCGCGGATGTCATAAACATGTCCACCGTCCCGGAGGTGATCCTTGCAAGGGAGCTCGGGATTTGCTACCAGACAATCAGCATGTCCACGGACTACGACTGCTGGAAAGAGGGCGAGGAGCCGGTTACATGGGAAATGATTGTGAAGATTATGACCCAGAACGCCGAGAATGTAAAAGACCTGCTCCTCAGGACAATCCCCAAAATAAATTTCGTAGAATGCCCATATTGTAAAGGAGGATGAGATGCCGATTAAGTCTCGCATAAGGACGGTCCCGGATTACCCGAAGAAGGGCATAATGTTCAGGGACATCACTACGCTTATCAAGGACCCGGTGGGCTTCAGGCTCGTCATAGACAGCCTCACCCAGAGGTATATCACCGGCGATGCGAAGTTCGATGCGATAGTGGGCATAGAGTCGAGGGGGTTCATAATAGGCGGGGCCCTCGCCTATACACTGGGCAAGGGGTTCATCCCCATCAGGAAGAAAGGGAAGCTCCCGGCGGAAAAAGAGACACAGGAGTACGAGCTTGAGTACGGGAAGGACATGATAGAGATACACAGGGACGCCATAGGCAAGGGAACGAGGGTGCTCCTCATAGACGACCTCCTTGCGACCGGCGGCACCGCACTTGCCTCTGCCGCGCTCATAGAGAAATTAGGGGGCACGGTCGCCGAGATGGCATTCATAGTCGACCTCCCGGATGTCGGCGGCAAAAAGAGGCTCATTCAGAAGGGCTATAAGGTTTATGCCCTCACGGAGTTCGAAGGGGATTAGGCCAAGAAAATGCCGAAGACTAAAAAGGCCGCCTTATACACTTTTCACGAAGCGCCTTTAAATTTCTACATCTCAGAGGCTACTGCGCCATACGAAAAGCAACGGCCGTTTTCCGTCTATTACGACGACCCCAAACATTCGGTGCGTCTGCTTAAGGGCGATTGCATCGCCACTCTTAATCAGGCCAGAGAAAACAGTGTTGACATGATATTCGCCGACCCGCCTTATTTCTTATCAAACGGCGGAATCACTTGCCATGCGGGAAAGATGGTTTCGGTAAACAAGGGGAAATGGGACAAGTCAAGAGGTGTGAAAGAAAACCATGAATTCAACCGTGAATGGCTAAAGGCCTGCCAGCGAGTTTTAAAACCTAACGGCACTATCTGGGTTTCCGGCACAACGCACATTATTTATTCGATAGGTTTTGCCATGCAGGAGCTTGGATATAAAATTCTTAACGATATTATTTGGTATAAGCGCAACGCCCCGCCCAATCTTTCATGCAGGTATTTTACGCACTCAACCGAGAGTGTCCTTTGGGCGGCAAAGAACGAAAAGAGCAAGCATACATTCAATTACTCGCTCATGAAGGAGATTAATAAGGGCAAACAGATGCGTAATGTCTGGCCTTTTGAAGAAAGCGGCAACGGCACGCCGCCCCAAATTTGGGAGATCTCCGCTCCTCCTTCTGAAGAAAAAAAATTCGGCAAGCACCCTACCCAAAAGCCTATTGAGCTTTTAAAACGGATTATCCTTGCGTCGACGAAAGAAGGCGATCTGGTACTTGACCCGTTTTGCGGAAGTTCAACAACAGGAGTTGCAGCGGTTTTGCTTAGAAGAAAATATGTGGGGATTGATTTAGAGGAAGCGTTCCTTGACCTTTCAGTCAAAAGGTTAAAAGAATCGCTGACTAAAAAAGAATCAAAGGTTTCTGTTTATGATTAAAGGCGGCGTTGGCGGTGGCAATACAAAAACGGGACTTTTTTTCGAAGGGAAAACGGATCTCTCTACGTTTCTGAATTCTCAAAAAGGATATGCAGTTATAAAAGGGCATATTTATTTTAATGCAGGCTCCGAACTTGTTGGAAGAATATTTAAAAAGCATGAATTGTATAAATTTCTTGAAGAACTAAAAATTGACTGGGAAAAGGTAATATCAAAGAAACTGCTCCCGGATGATTCCGTCTATGTGATCATAAAAAATACCCTATATATTATTGAGTGCAAATTTCAGTGTGTAGCCGGTTCTGTAGATGAAAAATTGCAAACTTGCGATTTCAAAAAGAAACAATATCAGAAATTATTATCACGAGCCAATATCGAAGTTGAATATGTTTATCTTTTGAGTGATTGGTTCAAAAAACCTGAATATAAAGATGTGCTGGATTATATAATAAGCGTGCGTTGCTCCTATTATTTTAATTACATCCCCTTAGAAAAACTTGGATTACCAATGCCTCTCAATTAGGCGTCCTCTTCCGACCTTTGTAAATGAGAGTTCTACTTTTGCAAACTACACAGCAATAGGAGAACATGCGTCAATGGTTCAGAGACGTCTTAGCCCGAGGCTCGCAAGGAAAACCGCAAAGGCCGTCATGGCCACGGTGGGCCCCGAAGGGATATTCAGATAAAAGGAAAGCGCAATCCCTCCGGTGAACGAAAGGACGCCGATGAGCGGGGCCATGAGCATGAACTGCCTGAAGTTCCTTGAGAGTATTTTTGCGGAGGCCGCGGGTATGACGACCATCGCATTTGCAAGGAGCACCCCCACCATCTTGATGCTGAGGGCAACGCCCAAGGCCGTGATGCCTATGAGGGCGTAATCGTAGAGCCGCACATTTATCCCCTCCGCCCATGCCATCTCAGGCAGGAACGATACCTTGATGAGCCGCCTAAGGCCCGCCCGGAGAAGGACTATGAACGCAACGAGGAGCCCGGCGGAAAGCCATATGTCCGCGGGTCTTATGAGCAGGATATCGCCCAAGAGGAACTGCATTAGGGATGTCTGCCCAAGCCCCTTCCATGCTATAAGCATCACCCCGCCGGCCACCGTCCCTCCGTAGAAGACCCCTAAGACGGTGTCCCGCGAAAGGGGCATGCGACCCCATACCGAAGATGCGAGGAGTCCTAAAAAGACGCTATAGGGCAGAAGAAAGAGCGTCGGCTCCACACCGGAAAGAAGCGCAAGCGCGCCGCCCAATATGGCCGAGTGGGCTATGAATTCGCTGAAAAACGCCATCCCCCTCGTTACGACGAAGATCCCCATGAGGGGGAATAGCGTCCCCAGGATAAGCCCCATCAGGAGCGCGGTCTTCATGAACGGATAATTCAGGAGTTCCATAAATTATATCGGGCAGACGAGCCGTTGGCCGTGGTGCAGGGTGCCAAAAAGCCCTGCGAGCTTTTCGCTCATGAGGGGGCTGTCCGAAGGCTCGAAGAAATACCCTTCGTGTCCGAGCCCCAGGACATGCGTGGCCACCGACCTCAGTACCGAGAGGTCGTGCGATACGATTATCATCGCAATCCACTTCTTCTTGAACTCCTCTATTATGCAGAGGATGCAGTCCGCGCCCTTCTGGTCTATCCAGCTCGTGGGCTCGTCCATTATGAGGAGCTTCGGCCCCTTCATTACCGCATAGGCAAGGAGGGCCCTCTGCATCTGGCCACCGGAGAGGTCGCCGACCTTCTTTGAAAGCAGTCCCCCGAGCTCGAGCATCTCTATGTACTTATCCATCTCCGCCCCGCGCTTGTTAAGCCCGAGCATCTCGCCTAAGCTTATCGGGAATGTCCTGTCAAGCTCCATCCTCTGGGGTATGTATGAGATGAGCGCCTCTTTGTCTTTGCCCTTGAGCCTTTCCTTTCCGAACAGCGTAACTTTTCCGGCCCCAAGCGGAAGCATTCCGAGCATGGCCTTAAGAAGGGTGGTCTTCCCGGAGCCGTTGGGGCCGATGACGGCAAGGACATCCCCGTCCCGGACGCTGAAGCTCAGACCCTTTAAGACCTGTTTTCCGTTATATCCGGCGTGTATGTCCTCTACTCTCAGAATTTCGGTCATTTAAGGCACCTGATTATTTCGGCTGTATTTTCTCTCATCATGGTCTCGTAATATCGCAGGGGGCCGAGCCTGTCGTGGGGGCTCGTAGCCGCAATATCGCCGGGGCTCGTAGCCCCCTGCGGCCTTCCCGTCTCTATGGAATCGAGCGTGCAGACCTTCATGCCCCCAAGCCCCTTGCTCAGTTTTTCCATATCCCCTTTCGGAAACTGTCTTTCCACGAATATCGCGGGGCTACGAGCCCCGGCGCTTGCGGTAATCATATCATAAACTTTTTTGATTCTTCGGGGAAGGGGCTGTTCGGCGCCCGGACCTGTGAGGGAATAGGGGATGAGGCCGTAGCGTCGGGCAAAATAATTGAACGCCTCGTGATATGTGATGAGGCGCAGGCCCTTAAAAGCGGAAAGACCCTCTGCCATCTCCATGTCAAGCGCCCTCAGCCTCTCGGTATAGCCCTTTGCCTGTTCTTCGTAATACGGCCTGCCTTCCGGGTCTGCCTTAATGAATGCATCCCTTATGTTTTCCGTCATAATGATTGCCTGTGCCGGGTCGAGCCATATATGGGGGTCCGTGGCGGCGCCTATTTTTATAAGGTTTACGCCCTTCGATGTATCTACGGCCTTCTCAGGCGGAATCCTTTTTTTTATGTGGTCGTCGAGGCCTGCGCCGTTAAAAAAAACGAGGTCGGAAGCCATGAGCCTCTTGAGGTCGAGCGGCCTGAGCGAAAACTCATGGATGTCTGTCCCGGGCGGGATTAGAAGGACAACCTCGGCCCTCTCTCCGGCCACATTCTTTGCGAAGAGCCATACCGGCAGGGTCGTTGCCACGGCCAAAATCGCAGGGGGCTGTGCCTGTCGTGGGGGCTCGTAGCCCCTCGCAGGGGGCTGTGCCCCCTTGGGGCCTGCAAACGAGGCAAGCGGGATAAGCATGGAAATTCCAATGGAAATTGCAAAAAAAAGCAGACGCTGTGCCACGAAGTAGATTCTAAGGCTTTTCCGGCCCTATTTCAAGCGGGGGTAGGCAAGCCCGTATGTCTTTCGGTGATATTCGTCATCTCATGCCCACAGCATCTTGAGCAGTTCCTCTGTGCTAATGACCTGCACGCCGAGGCCGTCAAAGTCCCTGTCATTGCTCCATATGGGGCATTGGAGCCTCAGGGCAAGCGCAAGAAGGTGGCGGTCATCGGGGTCTCTTTTGCCTATAAGCCTCTCTGCCTGATGAAGCCTCGTCCTGTAAAAATCCTCAATGCATACATTTACAGGGAGCGTAGAGAGGGCAAGATAAATATCCCCGGCAGGAATTCCCTTTTCCCTTGAAAAGTGAGGTAGATACCGCTGCACTTCCATAAAATTGAAAGAGGTTGTATAAAATACCGTCTTTTCGGAAAGAAAGACATTTCGCGCCTTGCCGCCGATGACGGCTGAAAGCATCGGGTTAGCATCTACGGCGAGCTTTTCTATGCCTCTCAAAATCTTCAAGTACTCCTTTCTCTTTGACCCCTTTTTTTGAAAGCCCCTTCTTTATGGAGTCGGTAAGGGTTAAAAAAATGTCTCTTTTGAACTCAAGGGGGACGGCCTCAAGCGGGGTTGGGAAAAATATGCCTGCCACCTCGCCCCGGCGCATGATTAGAAACGGCTCTCTGCTTCTCAGCGCCTTCGTGGCGCTGTCTCTGAATTCTTTTACGGAAATCATCTTCATATGACCACCTCCATGACCATATTATATCACAGCGGTTTCATAGTTAATCTTACTGCTCCTTACTCTCCCCGTAACCCTGTCAAGGGGATTTTTCACTACATAGAAGTCGTCATATACCTTCGTCCATTAAAAAATCTCCCGAGGAACTCAATTACTTAGTGATATTCATACTGTCCGTCATGGCGGTCGCCGCGGATATAGTCCTCTCGCTCATAACCTCTCCATAAGGGCATAGATGTTGTGTCAAGCTTGACTTCGTTTCGCCCGCTATGCGAATATTCTACCGGTCGATGAGTTTAACGCCGGAGGCGGGAATATGAAAGTCCTTATTGCCGTGATGGTCGTATCCCTGCTTTTTACCGCCACTGTCGGCTCCGCAGAGGAGGGCTTCAATTTTACGCGCAAGCCGGAGATAGCCGATATAAAGCCCAAAAAGCCCGTCCGGATAAAGCTCCGCAGGCTTAGCGACGGCAAATACACATGGGAGCTTTCGGGCGACGACATCGAGGAGCTTCAAAAGGCCGACAGGAGACTTAGAAAGCTCTTTCTGAACTCCCCCGGCCCCTGAAACCCTCTACCGGGGCTTTGCTCTCATAAAAGGTCTGCTATAATTTAAAGCGAAAGGAGGCAGGTATGACTGCTTTTTCAATATCCGAGATAGTCGAGATGGCCGTCCGGACCGAACATTTAGGCTATCGGTTCTATACCGAAATGGCCGAGCGGTTCGGGTCGGACAAAGACCTGAAAAGGCTCTTTGAGACACTTGCCGAGAAGGAAAAAAGGCACGAAGAGATATTCCTGAACCTAAAGGGGCATGTGAGCCCGGAGGAGCCCGAGGGCTGGGACGAGGCAAGCGAATACCTCAGGGCGATTGTGGAGTCCGAGTTCTTCTTAGGCAGGGAAAAGTCCCTTCCCGCAATGAAGGACATAAAGACGGTCCGAAGGGCCGTGGACTTTGCGCTCGGCTTCGAAAAGGAGACCCTGCTTTTTTATGCGGGGTTGAGGGATGCCGTAAAGGAAAAAAACACCCTCGATGCAATAATAATCGAGGAAAGAAGCCACATAGCATGGCTGAACGCATACAAGCAAGGGCTCAGAACTTGAGCTCGTGAACGGCACGCTTTATATAGTGGCCACACCGATAGGCAATCTCGAGGACATAACGCTCAGGGCCTTGAGAGTCCTCAAGGAGGCGGACTTGATTGCGGCCGAAGACACAAGGCACACGCTCAAGCTCCTCAGCCATTACGGGATATCAAGGCCCCTCATGAGCTACTGGGGCGAGAGGGAGAAGGTAAAGTCCGAAGAGGTCATCGGCAAGCTCATGGCGGGGCGCTCGGTGGCCCTTGTCTCGGATGCGGGCACGCCCGGCATTTCGGACCCGGGTGCCGTCCTTATAAAAAAGGCCCTCTCGGAGGGCATAAATGTAGTCTCCGTCCCCGGGCCCTCGGCCCTCACGGCGGCCCTTTCCGTATCCGGGCTTCCCACGGAGGAGTTCACATTCATAGGGTTTCTGCCGTCAAAGAAGGCGCAAAGGACAAAGGCCCTCAAGGCCCTGAGCCTCGAGCAAAGGACACTCGTTTTTTATGAGGCCCCGCACAGGCTCCTCGATGCGCTTGCGGATATGGAAGAGACATTTGGAGGGAGAAGGGTTGCGGTCAT
>CAZPPU010000061.1:0-9226 GCA_964588515.1 uncultured Nitrospirota bacterium | reverse complement strand
CAAAAGGAAAAGGCGACCGGAAGGCTAACTGTCAACACAATTCTCGACTATGGCATCTTTACAGAACCTTTACCATTGCATGCCTTGCAAGTTGTCATTGACTACCCTCCTTTGTTTCGTGATATTGTCAAGTCTTCCCTGCAAATTCTCTCAAGGGCTTTCGTTGTTCCCTTCCTTTCTCCGAGCACACCCTCACATGAGTTCATGCCACCTTGATATTTTCAAGCTCAATCTCTGGTTTTCCCTTTTTAAAGCCAAAATGCTCTGATGCATCCAGAATCTCAATACCTACTATCTCCTCATTCGGTCCCATGTCAACAGCGATATCCTCTGTCAGGCGTATTGTTGTTACTTCTGTAGGGCCCTTTTTAAATGATATATAAGCCGCATCCACCTCAGGGTCATATTTTATCCTCATTTTGCACCTCCAATAAAATATGCATACACGGTTACAACTACAAACTTATCAGGTTCTTCCGCAACAATTGGAATCACCTGTTTAACCTGATAATATTTGCTCCGAGCACACCCTCACGGTTGTCTTTACATTTCCGCGGGGATTGAAGTCCCCGATTACTTCGAGGGACCGGGGCTTGAGCTTCTTTAGAAGCAGTCCGTATATCCTGTTTGTAACCTCCTCGTGAGAGGCATGGACATCCCTGAATGAGTTCAGATAGAGCTTGAGGGACCTGAGTTCCACAATCTTCCTATCCGGGACATAGTTTATCTTTATTGTTGCGAAGTCCGGATACCCCGAACGCGGGCAAAGGCATGTGAATTCCGGGAAAGAGATGTTTATCTCGTAGTCCCGCTCCGGGTGGGGGTTTTCCCAGGTCTCAAGCCGCGCCTTCTTTATGGTCTTTTCACCGTATCTCACAAGAAAATTTAACATATTTCTGATAACATAATCCATGCGAAAAGATTTCATCTCCGTCGTAATCCCGGCCTATAACGAAGAGGAAAGAATCATGCCCACCCTAAAGAGGGTCCTCGAATACATCGATGGCAACTTCTCCGGGTTCGAGGTAATAGTCGTTGACGACGGCTCTACGGACGGAACGGCCGGCCTCGTAAAGGGTTCGGGCCTTGAGGGCGTAAGGCTCATTCAAAACACGGAGAACATGGGCAAAGGCGCGGCCCTCCGTAACGGCATACTCTCCTCGAAAGGCTCTCTGGTCCTCATATCGGACGCAGACATGTCAACGCCCATCGAGGAGGCCGGAAGGCTCATGGCCGCACTCGATGAGGGCTGGGACATCGCAATCGGCTCAAGGGCGCTCAGGGGAGCGGATATCGCGATAAGACAGCCGTGGTACCGGCAGGGCATGGGCAAGGTCTTCAACCTCTTTGTCCGCCTGTTGCTCTTCCGGGGCTTCAAGGACACACAGTGCGGGTTCAAGCTCTTCAAGGGCGAGGGGGCAAGGGCGGTCTTTAGTAAGTGCCGCATCAACGGCTTCGGCTTCGACCCGGAGGTCCTCTTTATCGCAATGAAATCCGGCATGAGGATAAAGGAAGTCCCGATAAGATGGCTCAACTCCCCGAAGTCCAAGGTCGGCCTCTTCAGCGACCCTCCCAAGATGGTTTTAGACCTCCTCAGGATAAGAGTCAACAGTCTCAGGGGGCTTTACCGCTGAGCCACTCTTGAGTTATTCTTGTATATGGACTTAGGCGCAAAGGTTGCCCTGATTTTAGGGATTTTCTCCCTCACATTCATGCTCAATCTCCCATTCGGCTATCTGAGGTCGAAGGTGAGGAGGCTTTCCCTCTGGTGGTTCCTCTGCATACACCTGCCCGTGCCGGTAGTGCTTCTGGGGAGGTTGTTTTCCCACCTTGAACTCGGATATGTGCCGGTATTCATAACGGCCGCAGTGATAGGGCAGGTGCTCGGCGGCAAGCTGGAGTTTTAGAGTTGCAGGCCGCATTCCTTAGCGCCCCGGGCAAGATAGAGCTCCGTGAAGTCCCCATCCCGTCGCCAAAAAAGGGCGAGCTCCTCATAAAAGTGAAGGCCGCACTCACATGCGGCACGGACCTCAAGGCATACCTGAGAGGCCACCCGCTTCTTCCGATGCCCGGGCCCTTCGGCCACGAGTTCTCAGGCGTGATTGCGGCCGTAGGCAGGGGGGCGCGGCCCCCTGCGGGCCGGGGACGCGCCCCTGCCCTCAAGGAGGGCGACGAGGTCATGGCCGTCCATACCGCGCCGTGCCTTAAGTGCGCTTATTGCAAGAAAGGGCTTTATAACCTATGCCTGAACATAATGCAAACCAAGGTAACCGGCGCATTCTCCGAATACATGCTTTTGCCCGCACACATCGTCAGGCAGAATGTATTTCACAAGCCCCGCGGGCTGAGCTTTAAAGAGGCCGCATTCCTTGAGCCCCTTTCGTGCGTAGTGCACGGCTTAAGCGGCCTCGATATCAAAAAGGGCGACCGCGCCCTCGTGATTGGCGGCGGCCCCATAGGGCTTTTGCACCTCCTGCTTCTGAGGGGAAAAGGCGCATCCGTTACGGTCTCGGACATTCACAGGGGGAGGCTTAGGGCCGCAAAGGCATTGGGCGCGGACCACGCACTGAGCCCCGCAAAGATAGGGCCTTCGGCCCCCCAATATGATTTTGTCTTTGAATGCACGGGCATTCCGCAGGTCTGGGAGGCATCCGTGAATTACTTAAGAAGGGGCGGGACACTGACCCTGTTCGGCGGCTGTCCAAAGGGCGCCCGTGTCTCATACGATGCCGGAAGGCTTCATTACGATGAGATTACGCTAAGGGGGGTTTTCCATTACACGCCCTCCGATGTAAGGGCCGCATACGGGCTCATCAAAGGCGGAAGGCTCGGACTTTCGAGGCTCCTCTCCGGCTCTTATCCCTTGGGAGAGGTCGGAAAGGCATTCAAGCGGCTCGCAAGGGGCGAGGGCATAAAGTATGCCGTCCTGCCGGATAAGTTAAAATAAAACATGGCGGCCGTTTTAGGCAGGATAAGGCTCCTCGTGATGTACGGCCTGATGGCCCTTGTCTGGGGACTCCTCGTTATGGTGTATACGGATAAGTTCATCCCGCCGTTTAATGGGCTCGTGCCGTTTCTGATGCCGTGGAAAGGGCTCTATTCCATCCCGGCTGAGGCGGACATCGAGGCGCGCATATCCATCATGCAGGCCCTGCTCGAAAAATCGACCGCGGTGGCCGATATCGCATTCTGGACTATGATGCTTTCCTTTGCGCTCTTCAGCGGCTACCTCACATTCCTCTACCAGCAGAGGCAGAGGCGCGCACGGGAAAACCGGATGCTCCTCGTCAAAAACCAGGAGATATCCCGGAGGAACGAATTCATCCGCTACATCTCGGCCACCATCGGCCATGAGTTCAAGAACAACCTAGGCAGGGTCAAGCGCAGGGTGGACCTCATCGAGGCCCTCCCGCCCGATGTCAGACAGCGCGTAGACGCAAACTTCGAAAAGCTCTTTGCGGACATAGATGTCTTTAAGAAGATAGCGGACGAAAGGGAGGCCTCCCTCATAGACTTCGCAAAGGTAGACCTCGTTGCGATGCTCGGGGGCCTCGGCGCCCATTACTCGGACCTTGCGGAAACCGCCCTCGCCGGCTGTGACAGGCCCTGCTCAATATTCGCCTCGCAGTCCCTTCTAAAGACGGTCTTCGAAAACATCATAGACAATGCGGTCAAGTATAAAAAACCCGGGCAGGACAGGGCCCGGCTTCTAATCTCATGCGGCATGGACTTCGACGGCAGGCGCAGGTATGTCTCCATCTCCTTCAGGGACGAGGGCATAGGCATGGACGAGGAGCAGGCCGACCGGTGCTTTTACAAGGGGAAAGTCTCCGCGGACGGCTGGGGACAGGGGCTTTACTTCGCAAAATATGTCGTCGGGCTTCATGCCGGAAAGATAAGGGTCGGCAAGGAATACACGGCAAAGGGCAGGGGCGCGGAGATCATCATCCACCTCCCCTATGTGGAGGAGTCGCTCAGTGTTTAAGGTCCTCATAACGGACGACGACTACGAGGACAGGGAGCTTCTAAGGCTCGAAATCCAAAAGGCCCTCAAAGGCAAGGAGCCGAATATCTCGTTTTCCGAGGCCGGGAGCATAAAGCAGGCAAATGAGCAGTTGAGGGGCCGGCCCTTCGACCTCATGACCCTCGACATACAGTTTGACAGGCTCAACGAGGGCATCGAGGCCCTGCCCGGGTTCTTCGAGACCTACCCGACCCTGAACATCATCGTGATAAGCGGAAAGCTCAATAAGGGCGAGGTGCTCGAAGAGCTCTTCCGGTTCACGAAGGAAAACATCCTGAAGGGCAAGAGGTGGGCGAGGCATTTCGACATACTCGACAAGAAAGACGACAAGACCGAGGCCCTCCTGCGGGCCCATTCCTTCGTCTTTAACCAGAAAGAAAAGACAGGCCAGCTCAAGGAGCTTTTCCTGCTTGCCGAATCCCATCTCGATGCGGGCGAGCTTGAAAAGTGCATCGGGGTCTATCAGAAAATCCAGGGCCTTGCCCCGGGAGAGGCCGAATCCGGCGAGAACATCCGGCTCTTCAGGGGCATCGGCGTCGCCGAGCAGGCGATGGAGTACCTGAGAAAAGGGGAGACGGTGACCGCATCGCTCCTTTTAGGCTACCACATAGAGACAAGGCTCAAGGCCTTTACGAGGAGGGCCCTCGGCAAATCCCCCCATGGGCTTTACGACTGCCTCAAGGAGCTTGAGCGGGCGCACCGGATAAGCCCGTATAAAAAGAGCCTGTTTCAGGAGATGCTCAGGCTGAGGAACAAGACCGTGCATCACCCCTCGACCGCCGCGGAGGCGGACTTCGAGACCGCCTTCAAGAACCTTAAACTGCTTGAGGCGAACTTCTGATGAAGTCGAACCCTTTGAGAAAGCTCATCCTCCCGCCGGGCCCGGTCCTGAGCCTCACACTGATAGGGCTTCTCCTTTTGGGCGCGGTCGTCTATTACAGGGCCGTAAAGTCCCAGAGGTTCCTTGAGCCCGTGCTTGCCGTGCTTCAGCCGAGGATAGAGTTTGCAAAGGACATGCGCACGCTCCTGCACGCCGAGTTCGGGGACAAACAGCCCGAGGGGGTGATGTTCACCACGAACTCCATCCTCGTCAAGTCCCCTGTATTCGGGGACCGGGTCAGGTCGAAGGAAATCATCAGGAGGCTCGGCAGGCTGTTCCTCGCAATGATGGAAGACCCCAAGATGCGGGGGAATATAGAGTTCGTAGTCGTCCGGACGAACCCCCCCCTGCTTGCGGACAGGAACGCTTATGAAAAGATAAAGGCCCAGACCGAGCATGCCGCACACGAAATCCTCCGCTCCCTTTACAGGGCGGAGCCCGCCCTCGGAAAAAACTACCCGGATTACTTTACAGCGGCCGCCATCCCGGTGCTCGACGAAAGCAAAGTCGGCTGGGTGGAGTTCAGGATCATCGCCTCGGAACAGATGCACATAGACCTGCTTATGAAGCTCGAAAAATATGTCCGTTAGGCGCTGGCGAACTCTACCGAGATGACCTTCGATACACCGGGCTCTTCCATGGTTATGCCGTATATGTAGTCGGCGGTCTCCATGGTCGTTCTTTGGTGGGTGATGACTATGAACTGGACTCCCCTTGAGAGCTCCTTGACCATCTTGGAAAACTTCCCGGTATTGGACTCATCGAGCGCGGCATCGGCCTCATCGAGTATGCAAAGCGGGGTGGGCTTTATGAGGAAGCCGGAAAAAAGAAGGGAAAGCGCGGTGAGGGCCTTCTCCCCGCCCGAGAGCAGGTTTATGTTCTGTAGCCTCTTTCCCGGGGGCTGGACCACCACTTCAATGCCCGTCTCGAGGATATTGCTTTCGTCGGTGAGGCGGAGCTCGGCCCTGCCTCCGCCGAAGAGCATGGCGTAGGTCTCGGAGGACTTCGCATTGAGCGCATCGAAGGCCTCCCTGAGCCTCTTTTTGGTCGTTGCGTTGATTCGAGATATCGCTTCTTCGAGCTCGGCTATGGACTGCTCTATGTCGGAGTGTTGTTTGGTCAGGAACTCGTATCTCGTCCTCAGTTCCTCGTGCTCTTGGAGACTGCCGAGGCTTACGGGCCCGAGCTCCTCTATTTTCTTTTTGACCTCATCGAGCCTTCCGGGGTCCTCTTCGGAGGGGGGCTCGACCTCTGCGGCGTCGAGGGCAATCTGATAGTTGTCCCGGATTCTGCCCTGGAGGTTTTCGAGCCTGAGCTTATGCTCGGCCCTCGCAACCTCAAGCTCCGAGAGCCTTCTAAGCAGAGGCTCGCTCTTTGCCCTGAGCCCCTTAAGCGCAAGCTCAAGGGCATTAAGCCCGTCCGTCTCCCCTGAGACCTCTTCCCTTCGCAGGGAGATTTCGCCTTGGAGCCCTCCGGCCTTAAGGACAAGACCGCCGAGGAACCCTTCCTTTTCCTTGAGCAGGTCTTCTTTCTCTTTGAGCTTGCTCTCGGTTTGGGCGAGCTCGCCTTCGATGAACCGCCTCTTTTCCAAAAGCCCGGCCGTAAGGCCCTCGAGCCCGGCAAGCTCTTTTTCGAGGGAATCCGTTTTTTCCCTTGCGGAATTGAGCCTGAGCCTTATATCCACGGTCTGCTCCCGCTGTTTTTCATAAAACGCCCTGTCTTCGGATAGGAGTCTCTGAAGGGCAATGACCGCCTCGTCCGCGAGGGCCTTCTTTTTATCGGCCCCCTTCAGCGCCGCCTCCCTTTGCTCGATGACCTTGCGGAGGGATTCCTTTTCCTTTGCAATCTCATCGAGCTCAAGCTCAAGGTATGAGAGCTTTCTTTGGGACTGCCCGGCCTCCTGCGAAAGACCCTGCCTTTCGAGGGCAAGCGCATCGAGCTCTTTTTCGATATCGGAGAGGCCGGAGTCCGTCTCCCGAAGGGATTCCTCCCTCAGGGCTATCTCATCGAGGAGGGCGTCCATCCCGGCCTGAATCCCGGCTATGGCGGTGTTTCTATTTTGAAGCTCCGCATCGAGTTCCTTGACCTGCCGTTTTACCCTAAGGACCCCCTTGCCCTTTCCGGCAAGCACAGCGCCGGAGGGCTCTACCACTATGCCGTCGAGGGTAACCAGCGTCATGCCCGGGGCGTCCATGCCGAGGGCGGTCTTCAAGTCCTTGACCAGAGCGGTATTGCCCAAAAGGGTTTTCAGGACATGGAGGAATTTTTCAGGGGCCTTCACGCCGTCCATCGCCATACCGATTGCGCCTTCGGGCGCGCCTGCGCTCATTGGGGTCCCCTCAAGAGGGATTAGGGCTGTTTTCTCCGCATCCTTTTCCATGATTGCCTTGACGGCGTTTTCTATATCGCCCCTTTGGAGTATAAAGCCGTCTATGGCCTCCCTCAGGGCGGCCTCGACCGCTTTTTCGTATTCGGCGGGGACATCGAGGACTTCGGAGATGCGGGCGACGGATTTTATCTCCCCAACCGGCATCCCCCCGGCTATCATCTCTTTCATGGACTCAAGGCGCGAGGCGCAGGCCGCAAGTTCCTCCCGTGCCGTGGTAAGCTCACTGCGCAGGGCATCGAGCCTTTCCCTGTCCCCCGTAACCTGCCCTATAATAGAGTCCTTCCTTGAAGTAAGCTCATCGCGCTCCAACTCCTTGTCGGCGGCCCTTGCCCCGGCATCCCCGATTGCGAAGTCAAGCCCCTTGAGCCCCTCCGATGTCTCGTTGTATTCGGCCCCGGTCTTTAATGTCCTTCTTTGGAGGTTTTCAAAAAACGATGCCTGAACGGAAAGCTCGTTCTTAAGCAGGCTAAGGTCCTCGGAGGCCTTAAAGGCCTCTTTCTTTTTCGATTCGAGGAGTTCTTCCATCTTGGAAAGCTCATCTTCTTTTATGCCGAGGGAGTCGTTCTTCAGGCGGAGTTCCTCCTTGAGGGATTCCCCTTCGGCCTGAAGGTCTTTTTTTGCGGCCTCAAGCTCAAGCCGCATGCCTGAGGCCCCGGCGAGCCCTTTTACCGCGGCTTCTTCATCGAGCCCGAGCCTCATCAGGTATTGACGGAGGTTTTCCGCATCAGTCTTAAGGACCGCGGTTTCGCGCTCAAGCGCGGCTATCTCTCGCTCTGTCTCGTGTAGTCCGCTCTGAAGCACCATGAGGCGCTTTTCCTTTTCGACGAGGGCGATTTTTTTGACCTCGATATCCGCCTCCGACTTTCCGAGCTCACCCCTCAGGACGGCATCCTCCTCTTTGAGGGCCTCGTATTGGCGGGTTGCGGCATCGAGGGCGGCCCGGAGTTCGAGGTAGTCCCTTTTTGCGAGCCTGAGCTCTATAGAGCGCAGTTCCTCCATGAGCCTTTTATACCGCTCGGCCTTCTTGACCTGCCTGTCGAGGGAGTTTATCTGCCTTTTGACCTCGGCTATTATGTCGTTTATCCGCTGGAGGTTGAGCCTCGAGGATTCGAGTTTCGACATGGCCTCGGCCCTTCTTACCTTGTATTTGACGACGCCGGCGACCTCTTCTATGAGGAACCTCCTCTCCTCGGGCTTTGCGGAAATCACTGCGGCTATCCTGTCCTGCTCGATTATGGAGTAGCTTTTAAGCTCAAGGCCCGTGTCCAAGAAGATGTCCCTTATGTCCCTCATCCGGCAGATGTCTTTGTTTATGATGTATTCGCTTTCGCCCGACCTGTAAAGCCTCCTTGAAACCGTGGTAAGGCCGTCCCCGCCGTTTTCCGGGTTTCCGAGGCCCGAAACCGTAAGGCCGACCTCCGCCATGCCCTTGGGCTTCTTCGTCTGCGAGCCGTTGAAGATGACCTCTTCCATCTTGTCTCCACGGAGGCTCTTTGCGCTCTGCTCGCCCAAGACCCACTTGAAGGCGTCCACCACATTGCTCTTGCCGCAGCCGTTGGGCCCGACGACACATGTAATCCCCGGATGGAAGTTGAAGACGGTACTGTCCGTGAACGATTTGAATCCGTTTAGTTCGAGTTTTTCTACGCGCATGGGTGTGACGGGTTAGTATAACCTTTAGGCGGCTCCGATGGCAACAGGCGCAGTGCCCCTGCCGGCGCGCCTTACTGCCGTGGCTCAGGTATAATAAATCATGATAACCAACACATTCAGCCTGCTTTACGGGATAGGCGAAAAGTCGGAGCAAAGGCTCTGGAGGGAAGGCGTCCTTACATGGGAAGACTTCCTTAGGGCCGGAGGGGTTTCGTTCCTTTCCCGAGAAAGAAAGGCCCTTTACGACGACACGCTCAGGAGCGCATCCGGAGAGCTTGGG